>JAITCQ010000050.1 GCA_031283015.1 Candidatus Methanoplasma sp. | reverse complement strand
GCTCCTCATGCTGCCGAAGATGCTCGGCGTAGATAACATCAAGCTCATGGCACTGGTCGGAGCCCTGTTCGCAGTGTCCACGGTTCTGATAGGCGGATTCGTCACGGCACCGGAACTTGTAAAGGGAGAGAGCGGAGAACCTCTGGACAACGAATACTTTGGAGATGTGGCATACACATACAATGAAGGCGGGATCACAATAACTGCAACCCTTCTGCAAGACATATCTCCCTATGACGCCTATTTGGTGTATTACGAGGTTAACAGCATCGGGTATGCCGGCCTTATATCTGCAGGTATGGATAATAAAAAATGGGTCCCCTTGCATGTTTCTGGGACATCTGTCGATGGGGTCGTTGTGTTGGATCGCAACATACTTTATGCCGGGTATCTGACAATAGGTGAAACGAACGATTCCGGCGAAGAAGTGCCAAAAGAAATTAGAGATCCTCTGTATTGGACATTCTTCACCGGGGCATACGACAAAGACATAACTCCGCTGTGTCTTTACGGCTGCTTCGCCGCGGTACTGTACGTTGTGATCATCTACTTCCTGATAATGATCTTCTCTAACATCATGAGAAAAAGGATGGAGAAGACCAGAGAGAAGATGGAGAAAGAAGGAAGACTATACCCCAAGGGATACGGAAGATGCGACAAATGCGGAGCCACGGTCCTTCCCGGCGAAGTGAACTGCCGGAAGTGCGGGGCGTACATAGACCGTCCGGAGGAAATGAAACCGGACAAAAAGGATTTCTTCGAGTGTTCCGACTGCGGCGCGGAGGTCCCGATGGATGCGGTGCAGTGTCCGAAGTGCGGCGCCGTATTCGACGACGATGATGAGTTCGAGGTTGTGCACGCCGACGGAAAGGTGGAGGCCACGAAGGATTCCTTCGAATGCCCTGAGTGCGGCGCGACAGTTCCGGCGACAGCTTCGTTCTGTACGAAATGCGGCGCGAGACCCGGCAAGAAATAAACGACTTACCAAACCCTCATTTTTTCATCAAAAACTTTCCGTTTTCCCAGCACAAACTAAATAACTTTTCAGAGGATACTCTCATTGGATGCGCTCGGAAAAGATTGAAGATTATACCGAAGGGACCACAAATGCCCATAAAATGGCTGCGAAACAGCAGGAGATCTCGGTCACGGAGTTCTTCGAAAAGAACAAACATATCCTTGGATTCGACTCAAGGTCGAAATCCCTCCTGATGGGTATCAAGGAAGCCGTGGACAACGCTCTGGACGCCTGCGAGGAGGCGGGATTCCTGCCGGACATCTTCGTACGCGTGGAACGCCTTCCGGAAGAGGAGGAGTACAGGATAACGGTCGAGGATAACGGTCCGGGTATCATCCACAAGATGATGCCCAACGTTTTCGGCCGCCTTCTTTACGGTTCGAGGTTCCATGCCCTCCGGCAATCAAGGGGGCAGCAGGGGATCGGGATATCCGCCACCGTCATGTACGGCAACATCTCGACCGGAAAACCGGCCCACATCGAATCCAAGATAGAGGGCGCGGACGAAGTGGCCTGGAAGATGGACATCACCATCGATACAAAGACGAACCGCCCCATAGTCACGAACGACGTCGCTTTCACATGGGAAGGCAAAGAGCACGGCACAAAGGTCGAATACACCACAAAGGGAAGATACATAACCGGCAGGCAGTCGATCTTCGAATATCTCAGGAACACCGCGATAGTCAACCCGCATGCAAGGGTGGAATTCCATGATCCCGAAGGGAAGAAATATGTTTTCGAAAGGGCGACGGAGCAGATGCCTCCCAGATCGAAGGAGATCAAACCCCACCCCGAAGGGATGGAGATCGGGGACCTGATGAAGTACGCCCAGAACACTCAGCAGAAGACCGTCAGCGCGTTCCTGAAGAACGATTTCTCCAGGATAACGGACAGGATCGCGGATGAGGTGCTGTCCAAAGCCGTCGTCGACCCTTCTGCCAAACCGTCGTCCCTCACAAGGGACGACTGCAAGGCGATGATCAACGCCATCGCCCAAGTGAAGATCATGGCCCCGCCCACGGATTGTCTGTCACCGATAGGCGACACCCTGATAAAGAAGGGGCTGATGCACATCCTGGACGGGATGAGGCCGGACTATTACGCAACTCCCGTGACGCGTCCGCCGAAAGCGGTGAACGGGAACCCTTTCATCGTGGAAGCGGGGATAGTCTACGGCGGCGATATACAGTCGGACGAACAGGTGACGATCCTGAGGTTCGCGAACCGCGTCCCTCTGCTGTATCAGCAGGGCGCGTGCGCGATAACCAAGGCCATATCTGAAGTGGATTGGAGAAGGTACGGGCTGGAGCAGAGGGGCGGGAAGGGCATCCCTTTCGGCCCCGCGATAATATTGGTGCATGTTGCGTCCACGAAGGTGCCCTTCACATCCGAAGGCAAGGAGGCCGTCGCATCCTTTGCCGAGCTGCAGAATGAGATCGAGCAGGCCCTCCGGCTATGTGCCAGGAACCTAAAGAGCCATCTGAACAAGATGGAAAGGAGAACGAAGACCGGAGCAAAGTTCGAGATCGTTCAGAAGCTGATACCGGCGATGGCGAAGAAGGCCTCGTCGATGCTCGGCAGGCCGGAGCTCGACCTCAGCGGAACGATCAGTAAGATCATGAACGTGGTGTGGGTGGAGTCCCGCACGAAGAAAGAGGGCCAGAAGACCCTTTTCGTTAACTACACGATATACAACTACACCACAAAGGAACGCGCCTTGTGGCTCCATGCGCATCTCCCGAAGGAGTGCGTCAACCTCACCCTGTTCACGAACCCTCACTTCATCGGGATGAACGACGAGGGAAAGACCACATGGGAAGTAAAGAACCTTCAGCCCTCCGCGTCCCTCACGGTATCTTTCGAACTGAAAGGGGATATGGCGGACACCTTCGATGCGGACGATGTGTTCGTATCCGGGATCAACCCGGTCCTGGTGATGGGCGCCGAAGCGCTCCCGGGCGACTGGGGGATCAAAGGGCTGGAGATTACCGAAAGCGAGGATAACATCCCTGCGGATGATGACGATGAGACAGAGGAGGTCGAGGATCTTGGCGAAGAATGAAAGACAGAATGCGGCGATGGAAAACCTCACATCGATAGTCGGGAGCATCTACGATCAGCTCAAAGCTGGAGATGTGCCTGCCATGGAGCTTCCCCTCCGATCGAAGAAGAACATAGAGTTCAGCGCCCAGCATAACGTCTGGACATACGGGGACCTCAGGACCGCCCGCACCTCCAAGACCGTGCAGGGCGCGCAGATGATGCTTAGAACAGTATACACTGCGGATTTCATCAACGAGATGATACGCGACAACAAATCGTCCACTCTAAGGGAGATGTACTATATCTCCGAAGGCTGGGAGAACGCAAAGTTCAACAGCCAGGACGAAAGCAACCTCCTCGCGGAGGATCTTGAGATCATATCAAAGTGCATGAGGGAGGATTTCAAACTAAGGCCGGAGGAGAGCGGCGCCCATGTCTACGGGAACCTCGACATAAGCACCCTTACGAAAAAAGGAATGAGGACGTTCAACTGTATGGACGACGTTACGGAGACAGGCTTTGCCGTCCCTTACAACGTCGAGAAAGAGAACTTCAAGATAGTCGGCACCGACGCGAAGTTCGTCATGGCGATAGAGACCGGCGGTATGTTCGCAAGACTCGTTGAGAACGGATTCCCGGAAAGGCACAACGCCATACTCGTTCACCTGAGCGGGCAGCCCGCCAGAAGCACCAGGCGCCTGATAAAGAGATTGAACGAGGAGAAGGGACTTCCGGTGACGGTGTTCACCGACGGCGACCCCTGGTCGTTCCGGATATTCGCGTCCGTGGCATACGGCGCGATAAAGACCGCCCATATCTCCGAATACCTGGCGACGCCCACCGCGCAGTTCATCGGGATAACCGCGTCGGACATCCTGAATTACGACCTGCCCACCGACAAGCTCTCGGATAAGGACATCGGTGCCTTGAGCGCCGAGCTCTCCGACCCAAGGTTCGCCGATCCGTTCTGGGTGGGAGAGATACAGGCCATGCAGGAGATGAAGAAGAAATCCGAACAGCAGGCCTTGGCAAAGTATGGTCTTGACTTCGTCACCGATACGTATCTCCCGGAGAAGCTTAGCGAAATGGGTATCTTATGAGCCGTGCCTGGATGCCTGGACGAACCTGTTTATCACGAACTGTTTGTCCATGCTGGCAAGGAACGGACCCAGTCTCGGGCCGGCGGTCTTGCCGATGAGCGCCTGATAGATCACTTTGAACCCTGTCTTCAATCCTATGGGGGACTCCTTTCCGGCGTCGGATATTATCTGGCTTATCGTCTCCGCGTCCCAGTTCGCATCGTTCATCCTTTTCACCAGTTCCTGGAAGAACGCTTTGTCGTTCATGGTGAGTTCGATCCCCGGCGGGATCGTCGGGTACACGGAGAACTTTACCTGGTCCGGCGCAAACCCGTTGAGCCAGTATCTCACGCATTCCGATCTCCTTTTGAGCCTTCCGATGTCCTCGTCGTCAGCCTCGGAGAGGTCCGCGGTCCTGCCCAATATCTCCAGGACGCCTTCGAAAGTGTCAGTCATCTGAACAACATTGACAAGATGCCTGTACGGGACCTGCAGCGGCAGCTTTTTCGGGATGCGGTTGTGCTGCGCTATTTCGTACGCGCGGACGGAGTTCTCTTCGGCCTCCGTGTGCTCCCCGGCAAAGAACTGCCTCTCCATCCTATCGTACTCGTCGGCCATGTCGAGCACCCCCAATCCCGAGTCATAGTCAATGACCTTGCTGGGATTGACCCTTAGGAACAGGTAGTTCAGGACCTCCGGCGGCGTCATATTGATAGCGTCCAGCCCTGTGACGGAGCACCCCAGCGACTTATGCATCTGTCCGACGCCTTTCAGCTGAACGAACTCGTACGGTATCGGGTGCGGCGCTTTGCAGCCGTATATCTCCTCCACGATCCTCTTGCCGGTGTCGTACGATCCCCCGGCGGCCGCGTGGTCCTTCCCGAAGGGTTCGGCCGAAGTCCCGAAGATCATCCATTTCGCCGGCCATTCAAGCCTCCACGTCAGCTTTCCGTCACCCTTTGTTATATCCGCCGTCCCGTGGTGTCCGCACGTGCACTTATATTCTACTGTGGGATAGGAATAGGTCTCGAAAATGGGGTTGGTGAATCTCCCGCATCCTGCGCACAGCGGGTTGTAAGGCGCATATCCTTCCTTTTCCTCTTTGCCGGAGACCTCGTGCAGTATCTTTATTATTTCTTTTCTCTTCTTGAAACAGGTGTCTATCGCCTTGGCGAACTCCCCCTTCTCATACAGCTCGTGGGTCCATATTATCTCGCACTTCACGTCCAAGGACATGACGGCGTCCAGGAAAGGCTGTACGAAGTGATGTGCGTAATTGTCGTGCTTGCCGCACGGGCAGGGTATCTTCGATATCGGCATCCCGGAGTAGTTCTCATATTCCTTCGGAAGGAAGTCGTAGCGCTTCCTCAGAGGATCGAACGAGTCGATCAGATAGATCAGCCGTACTTCCTTGCCTCTTCCTTCTACCGCGCTCCTCACCGATTCTCCCGTTATCGCCTCCCTCAGACTCCCCACGTGGATTATGCCCGTGGGGCTTATGCCCGTGGCGATCAACGGTTTCTCGCAGGTATCGGCGACATCTTTTGCAACTACATCTGCCCAATGCATTATGACCGCGCTTGTAACATACCATCTATAAAAGAGATTTTCGGTCAGCGGCGCTTCGGCGGACCTCCACACGGCGCATATCCCACGGTAGGTTTTTATAGAGATTCTCAATTCCTTAACTTATGGCAAAGAAGAACGAAGGCGGGTTCGCATCATCCGCCGGACTTATGAGGTACTTCGACACCGAAGACGACAGGGGAATAAAGATCAACCCCCGGCTTGTCATCGGCGCCGCCATAGCTTTCACGGTGTTCATTTTGATCTTACCCGTGTTCTTCCCGGCCTGAGCGCACGTCCGCTCTTTTCAAGGTGCCTGCATAAGTTAATCCGGTGTTCCGTGTATTTATGGACGCGCTTCCGCGCGGTCCAGTGTCCATCACACTATCTCGTCCAGGGTGGGTTCATACTCCGAAGGATATCTCTTCCTGAACGCCCGCGCCAGCAGAGGGGACGCTATCACAGTTGTGGCGACGGCCATGATCACCACCGCGCCGTAGAGCTCCGGCGACATCGCGCCGGAGGCGAGACCGATCGCGGCGACGATTATCCCCACCTCCCCTCTCGGCACCATCCCAAATCCGATTATATTCCTAGACTCCTTCGGAAGGCTCTTGTCCCCTACCAACGCGCCCGCGACGCAGCCGACGTACTTCGTCGCCACTGCGAGTAGGATCACGACCACCGCCAGCAATGCTGCCGACACGGTTGTCAGGCTCCCGATGTCCACATGCATTCCCACGTTCAAGAAAAAGAAGGACAGGAACAACGCCGTGATGGATTCGAACTTCTCATCCAGCTTCCACCAGGGCGCATATCCCGCCAGCAGCATCCCGCCCAGGAATGCGCCGATTATCGCCGCCAGGCCGATCTCGTCGGCTAGCCACGAGAGCCCTAGGCAGAGCACTACTGCAAGAACGAGTTTGTCGAAACCTTTGCCCGGGCCTCCTTTTCGGACGGGCGATCTTTTCTTCCTCTCTTCAAAATATTCGTATATCTTCGGAACGGCCCAGAATGCCGCCGCCAGCGCCGCGATGACGAACGCCGACGCTTCCAGCGATATCCAGGCTATGTTGGGGATCGACAGTTCTCCCGATGCGGTCATCCCCACGACCATGGCAAGGACCACCATTCCCAGTATATCGTCTATAACAGCGGCGCCGATGATTATCCTTGACTCTTTCTTATCGGTGAGTCTCATATCCTTTATCACGCGTGCGGTGATGCCCACGCTGGTCGCGACCATCGCCGCGCCAAGGAACAAGGCGTGGTGCATGTTCCCGTCATAGACCTGCATGAGCGCGAACCCGGCTATGAACGGTACTATAACCCCCATAGTCGCCACCAGCATTGCCGCTTTGCCTACGGACAATAACTCCTTCACCTTTGTCTCCAGCCCTACGGAGAAGAGGAGGAATATCACTCCCAGCTCAGCGAACAGCTCGATTATCTCATAGTTCTCGCTCGGATCGCTTCCCATCTCGATGTCCAGCATGCCCAGGAAGGACCAGTCGCCGATGACGAGATTGGCGATGAGCACGCCCATGACGATCTCTCCGATCAGCCCGGGCACGCCGAAGCGCTCAAAGATCGCGGAGGCCATATACGCCAGAACGATCAGCGCTACCATCATTATGAGAATAGATCCGAGGTCCATGGGCGGAGATATGATTCATTATTTATAACGATGATTTATTGAGAACGATCTTCGGAAACACCTTGAAGGGTTTTCGGCGAATATCCTGAAAACAGGTAATGGGTTTGGATAAACGGTTTATCAGAACCTGAAACCACCAGACGGACCGGGGCTGATCACGGATTCTCTTCCTTCGAACGCGAAGGACGGCATGCAGGGGATGTTCTCCTCTTTGGCCGGCGCCTTCATCATCTTGAACCGGCAATCGTATGACTCGAGATCATCCTCTGGAATCGTCCTCTCCCAGCCCTGGGCAAGCTCGGAGATCAGGTCCTCGCTCATGTACAGCCCTGGGACGGTGAGTTTCATTATATCCGCAACGGGGTCCGTGACCTCCACAGCCTCCGGCTCGAAGGTGACGGTCTCCGAGGTCTCGGGGACTTCCTTTTCGAATACATCCTCCTCGGCGGCCTCCGTCTCTTCCGGAACGAGTATGGCCTCATCTTCGATCGGTATACTCTCGGCCGCTGGCGCGGACACAGCCGTTACGGCCGTTTCCGCTTCCATGGATGTCTCGATGAACGATGAAAGCTCGACTGCCGCCTCGGCATCCGCCTCGGCGGCGTCGGTCGGTCTGCGACCGTCCACATACAGTCCGGCGGGTATCTCTGCGGTCGGCGCCTTCTCGCAGGGTGCGGTCTGTGCTTCGTAGCCCAGAACTTCCCTGTACCCTTCGAGCGGCGGCGCCTTCGGCTCTTCCCGCTTCGCAAATCTCAGTTGCGTTTCCAGCACTTCGTACTCCGGCACCTCTTTGTAACGTGTGATCGGCATCTCCTGCGGCTCTATCTTGGCTGCGGCGGAGGATGTCTTGGCCATTTCCGGCTTTACCTCCATCCTGAACGATTCTTCCATGACCGGCTCGTACTTCTCTTCGAATATCGGTTTGAAGAACGCCGGGGGTAGTTCGATCTCCACCTCGAAAGCATTGTTCTTCTTGATGATTATCTCGTTGAAGTCTATCTCCTCGTGCTCCACACGTCTCGATGCGTTGGCGAATATGTCCGCCGGCTGGTCGTAGACTATCGTTTCAGGTTCCTGCTCCGGCTCAGGTTTCAGGTGCACCTCCGCGTGGGCTGGGTGTTTGTTCCCGCCTACGAAGCTGCCTCCCGCCATCCTTACCATTCTCGGCTCATCTTCCTCGAAGAACACCGAATCGGGCTGAACGGTGATGTATACATCCTGTTTCTCCGGGGTGTTATATACGATATATCCGTCTTTGTTGAGTTGTCTGATGGCAGGGGATATTATGACCTCCTGCGGCCGGGCCGTTCTTCCCGGCGTTACCGCGGCCTCGTTGGACACAACGAAACTGGGGTGTCTTTGTTTGACTTCCGTTTGCTTAGCGCCTCTGCTCGGCTCCTGACCAAGCATACGCTTGAAAAAACCCTTCTGCGTGCTACCGCTATTGTTGCTTGAGCTACCACTCATGCTATCCCATCCAAGCGTGGTATAAGCTGTAGGGGTATTAAAAGTTATAGTCGCACCTTAACTCTTAACGAATGTGACATAATCCGCTTTTCCGATGGAGTGTATCTCCTTAAGCATCGATGACAGTCTCCCTGCCTCGCTGGAGATGACCATCACCTCCAGGCACTTGTGGTCCTTAAGATGTGAGTGGAGTTGCGTCTTGATCTCGTTCTCGTGCTTGGCCTGGATGATGTTCATCCAAGGATCGCTGTGGTCCTTCTTGACAATGATGAGGACCCCTTCGACCATTCCCTCCAGGCTCTCTATGACCTTTGCCTCTGCCTTGGCGGCGCCGATCGCCATCCTGACCGCTTCGCTCCTTCCTTTCAGGCCGAATTTTTCCTGTATGTCCTCCAGCGCCTCAATGCTCTCGTCGTTCAAAGATATGCTTACTATTCCCATATTCGCACCTTGTTAACAAAGAGATGAAAAGGCGTCAAAAGTTAATAACTTTATCATAATCTTTTAATAAAAAATCATTCATCTTTCGAATATGGATGTAATCGCCCCGTTCCTGATCTGTGTGATCCTGATAACGATCGTGTCGTTCGCTGCGGCCTTCGTTCCGATGATGTTCAAAGCGACAGATAAACAAATACACCTGATGATCGCCTTCAGCGCGGGGGTCTTCCTCGGAGTGTTGTTCCTGATGCTCCTGCCGGAGGCCATCCATGAGAGCGAGACCGGCGGGTTCGACGAAATGGACGTTATGTATCTGGTGCTTGCTGGCTTCCTGATAATGTTCGTTGTGGATTTCCTCTTCAAGCATTACAGAACGTCCAAATGCGACTGCAAGGAATGCATGGACCACCATTCCCACGAGATCACCTCCGTCTCCGCGTTCATTGGGCTGTCCATACACACCTGTTTCGACGGGCTTGCGCTTGCCACCGCGTTCATCGTGGGAGAGGCGGTCGGACTGATGATCGTCGTCGCACTGTGCATCCACAAGGCGGTGGAGGTGTTCTCACTCTCGTCAACGTTCCTGCTTACGGGGAATAGGAAAAGGTCCGTTGCGTATCTGACCGCGTTCTGCCTTATCTCGCCGATCGCTGCTCTGATCTCATACTTCGTCCTCGGGGGGGCGGAAAGCGAGATCGCCGGCCCCGCGTTCGCGTTCTCGGCAGGCGTCTTCATGTTCGTGACAATGCTACACATGATACCGGAGGCATTCCACAGAAGGAACCTTGACATAAAAGCACTGGCACTTTTGATCGCGGGGCTGCTGATCGTTGTATGTGTCCTGATGCTCATGGGGTCGCACGCACACTAAACTTCCTTTCCTCCTTTCTTTTTTAAGCGGCCGCCGAATACGGTCGTGTACAAAAGAGGCTGTTCACTTTTTTTTCGTCGGTTTTTACAAACTGGCCTTCGGCATTGCGGGGAGGGCTGTTGGTTTTCTTGGCGTCAAGCCTGCGCTTTGGAACAAATTCGGGGGTCCTTTCATCCGGCCTTATCGGTCTCCCGTCGACATTTTCTCATCAGTTCCCAATTACTGTCTAAAAATTTGAAAAACGAACATACTGCAGTTATACTGACTGCCGTTATGTACAGGCCCTTTGAAAGATTCGGAAAGCCGGATATACGTATGCGGCTCCAATAAAGGTTTAAACCGATTAGGGCGATAGCGGTGCAATGGCACAGGGCCGGTTCGGCGGAGAGGAGGATGAGACGATGAGCAAGATCGGCACAAAGGCTGATATTCTTGAACTGCTCCGCGAGATCGAGGCCGGCACCCTTACTCCCGAGAAGGCGATGGACCGGTTGCAGACGCTCCCGTTCTCCGACCTCGGGTATGCGAAGATCGACTATCATCGCACGATACGGCAGGGAGCGGGCGAAGCGATCTACGGGCAGGGGAAGGCTCCAGAGCATATCCTGGGTATACTTTCGGATATGCGCAGCAACGGTTCAGAGAACGTTCTTGTCACGCGCATCGATCAGAGGACCGCAGACCATCTCGCCGAGAACGGCATACCTCTCGATTACCACCCCATACCCAGGCTGGGGATAGCAATGCCGAAGGAACAGCGGAGAGTTGGCAGCATCGTCGTTGCCGGCGCCGGGACCAGCGATATGGCGGTATGCGAGGAAGCGGCGCTGACCGCCGAGACGCTGGGTAATAATGTCACTCGTTTGTACGACGTGGGCGTTGCGGGTCTGCACAGGCTGCTGTCGCATCACGAAACTCTGATCAACGCAAGAGCGATCGTCGCGGTCGCCGGAATGGAGGGGGCTCTGGCCAGCGTCATAGGCGGGCTGGTGAGCTGTCCGGTCATCGCCGTCCCCACAAGCATCGGATACGGCGCGAGCTTCGACGGATTGTCCGCGCTTCTGACCATGATCAATTCCTGTGCGAACGGCGTATCCGTCGTGAACATCGACAACGGTTTCGGGGCCGGTTTCTTGGCCGGCCGCATCAATCAGATGGAGAGTATAAAGTGAAGACACTGTACATCGAATGCAGCATGGGCGCGGCGGGGGATATGCTCATGGCCGCACTGCTGGAATTGACCGGCGATGAAAAAGCGTTCTCGGAGCGGATGAACTGCTTGGGATTGAAGGACGTAAAAGTATGCATAAACCGGGCGGTCAAACTGGGCATAAGCGGTACCGCCGTTTCGGTCGTCGTAGGCAGTGCGGAGGAAGTGAGCGCCGATGTCGATTTGGAAACGGGTCACGGATGCCACCATCATGATGACGGCTGCGGGAAAGAACATTCCCACCGGCATTCGCATCTGACCGACATCGAGGCCGTCATACTCGGTCTTCCCGTTTCTCAAAGGGTTAAAAAGGACGCGTTGGCGGTGTACAGCCTGATCGCCGAGGCCGAGTCTCACGTCCATGGCATACCGGCCTCGGAGATACGGTTCCATGAGGTCGGCGCTTTGGATGCCATCACAGACATAGTGGGCGTGTGTCTTCTGATCGAGTCGCTTTCGCCGGAAAGGATCGTTGTCTCCCCCGTTCATACAGGAAGCGGGTCCGTCCGCTGCGCTCACGGCATACTTCCCGTCCCGGCCCCCGCCACGGCGTACATCCTGCGGGGCGTCCCCTCTTACGGCGGGTCGATCAAAGGCGAGCTGTGCACCCCCACCGGGGCGGCCTTGCTGAAGCATTTTGCCTCGGACTTCGGCCCGATGCCGGAGATGACCGTACGCAAGATCGGATACGGGATGGGTAAAAAGGACTTTGAAGCAGTGAACTGCGTCCGCACTCTCTACGGCGAAAGCGATTCCGCCTGCGGCGCGAACGGCACCGTGGCGGAACTCCGCTGCAACATAGACGACATGAGCGGCGAGGCGCTTGGCTTCGTCTGTCGGAAACTCATCAGGGACGGGGCCTTCGATGCGTTCACCACCCCCCTCGGGATGAAGAAGGACCGCCCGGGGATAATGCTTACGTGCATCTGTGGCGTAGACAGAGCGGACGAGTTCGCCGCCGCGCTGCTGCGGCATACCACAACGTTCGGCGTGAGGAGGTCCGTGCTCGGCCGGTATATGCTGGAACGCGAAGTGAGATTGATAACGACGCCCTTCGGCCAGCTTCGAATCAAGGTAGGCCGCGGCTACGGCGTCGAAAAAGCGAAGTTCGAATACGAGGATGTTGCGGCGCTTGCCGACGAGCACGGGGTCTCGATCGACGAGATGAACCGTAAATTATGGAGATATTTGGACGAAGGGGAGCACAAGGAATGAATATGTATCAAAAGTTCGAGGAACTTAGATCGTATCTGTCCGAGCTCGGCAGCATCGCGATAGCGTTCTCCGGAGGCGTCGACTCCACCTTCCTTCTGAAGACTGCACACGATGTCCTCGGGGACGGGGCGATCGCCGTGACCGCCCGCTCCCGCTCCTTCCCTAAACGTGAATTGGAGGGCGCGAGGACATTCTGTGAAAGGGAAGGGATCATACATATCATATTCGATTCTGAAGAATTGGAGATAGATGGTTTTTCCAGTAATCCGGTGAACCGCTGCTACCTTTGTAAGAAAGAGATATTCACAAAGATGCGGGCGGTTGCTTCACAGCACGGCATCGCCAACGTGGCGGAGG
Source organism: Candidatus Methanoplasma sp. (assembly GCA_031283015.1). GTDB lineage: Archaea > Thermoplasmatota > Thermoplasmata > Methanomassiliicoccales > Methanomethylophilaceae > Methanoplasma. The sequence goes on along the minus strand of JAITCQ010000050.1, from coordinate 9,859 downwards.
GCTCGAACATGGACGACGAAGGCGATTACCGCCCGGGTTTGACCGCCATAGCGGAACAGGGCGTGAAAAGCCCGCTGCGACATGCGGGATTGTACAAAGCCGAGGTCCGCATGCTTTCCAAAGAAATGGGTCTGCCTACCTGGGACAAACAGTCCTTTGCCTGCCTCTCTTCCCGCTTTCCGTACGGGGAGGAGATAACTCCGGAGCGTCTTGACATGATTGATGAGGCCGAGCAGTTCCTCCTTGATATCGGTTTCAATCAGGTACGGGTGCGTTTCCACGGAAACCTTGCGCGCATCGAAACGGATGAGGACGGATTCGCAAAAATGGCGGGCGCATCTGTGAGGAAGAAGATATCCGATAAGTTCAGATCGATCGGCTTCACCTACGTGTCCTTGGATCTGATCGGGTACCGCACCGGCAGCATGAACGAGGTCCTGCCGTCGGAAATTCTGCTGAAGTGACCTGCCCCCGATAAAGGTCGGGGCGCAGGAATGTGCCTAAAAGTGGTTAGGAAAATGCAAGCCAGCAAACGTTAACGTTGCAGATGACAAACGGGCAGGGCGAAACAGGTCTTTTCAGAGGGACAATGATGGTCTTTGAAACGATGACTACAGAAGAAGATGGAGTGCTCCCATCGGGATTTGAACCCGAGTCGAAGCCTCGAGAGGGCTTCATGATTGGCCGCTACACTATAGGAGCTTGAATCCCGAGAGCACGATGTCACTAATAAAATTTTCTAATGTCAGGGGTCGTTGAACGTCACGTCTGGACGGTATGCGGGGATCCTTTTGTGTTCCATTTCATCCACCCTCGCCCTTATCTCTGCGACCTTTGAACTCCCGATGCCGGCATCCTTTGCGATCTCCTCATCGGAACCGCCGAACGCTATGCCGTCGAGCACGATGTCCAGATCGTGATAGGTTATGCCCATCTCCCCTTCGTCCGTCTGCCCTTCCCACAGGCCTGCCGACGGAACCTTGTCTATTATCTCCTTCGGAACGCCTATCATCTCGGCGACCTGCCGCACCTGCGTCTTATACAGATCGACCATCGGAACGAGGTCCGACGCCCCGTCACCGAACTTCGTGAAATATCCCATCATATACTCGCTTCTGTTCGACGTTCCGGCCACCAGGTAGTTCGTTTTCTTTGCTCTGTTGTACAGGACTACCATCCTGCACCTGGCGGATATGTTCCCTTTTTCCAGCGGCACTTTGACATCCGAGAGGAGAGTGCCCGTGAACACGTCTATTGCGGGCTGTATGCCGACGACCTCGTATCTCACGCCCCATTTCCTGCTGAGACTCGCCGTCAGCTTATAGTCAGCGGCGGGAGTAATCGCGGACGGCATGAATATGTTCAGGACATTTTCCGGCCCCACTGCGTCTGCGCACAGCTTTGTCGTCACTGCGGAATCCAGCCCTCCGCTGGCGCCTACCACCAGGCCCTTGCTTCCGGTGTCTTTCACCACCGCCCTTATGAAGTCCATCAATCTGCCGATGTCCTCTCCTGTGATGCTGTGAAGCGCTCTGCCGGCCATGGCGTATAATGGCTATCCGCATATTTATTATTCGGCCATCCGCATAAGTATTATGTTCTGGCATAGTAATCCGCACTCATGGGAATGAGATTGGCCCTGTGCCAATACCAAGCGGCGATAAACGACGTGAGTTCGAATCTCGGCAAGATAATGACCGCGGTCACGCAGACCAGGTCTGACATGTACATCTTCCCGGAGATGTTCCTGACGGGGTACGGAGCGGATTACGCCTCGCTTTCGGATGATGTGCAGTATGCGGTCGACAGAATGAGGCTCTGGTGCATAGAGAAGGATGTCGCGATAATCGTGGGGGCTCCGTCCTATTCTCCCACGGGGATAAAGAATTCTCTCCTTTTCATAACCCCGAACGATCTGGTCGTATACGACAAATTATATCTGGCGCGTTTCGGCATCTATTCCGAGAAGGATTTCGTCACCGGCAGCAGGCCGGTCACCTGCTCTTTTAAAGACATGGTGTTCGGCCTTTCGATATGCTACGACATCTTCTTTCCGGAGATATATCGGAACTACGCGCTCTCCTGTGTCGATATAAACGTATGCATCGCCGCATCGGCTGGTCCGTCCAAACCATATTACGAAAGGATCCTGCCTGCGCGCTCGCTTGAGAATCTCGTTTACACTGTGTTCGTCAACAACGTCGGGAACTCGGGGAATCTGGAGTTCTACGGGTCGTCCAGACTGATGGGCCCTCTGGGAGATTCGCTGGGCGAACTGGGGGATGGGGAAGGGATACTCTGCGTCTATGTTGACAAAGAGGTCGTCAAGAATGCAAGAAAGGAAAGAAGGCATCTTGAGGACAGACGAATAGACATCAATTGGTACCCGGACAAGCTCGGATAATCGACGTATCTTCATCCCTCTTCGGCAGTGCCACAGATATGCGCGCACTCCGTTGTGTACCTCGTGTTCAGATATCATCGGGCGAGCTTCTCCCCCAGTGGGGGATGACGCGTTCATATCCGTTCCTTGCCGCGGATCCTCTCCGCGATCAAGTCTGTGAGCCTCGGGTCGCTTCCGATTGGCGCGGCGTACTTCACCGTCACGCTGCGGCCGCCGATGAGGAGCGCGTCCTCTGTCATGCCGTTCTTGAGCATTATCTTCCAGGGAACGTCGTGTTTCAGATGAGCGCCCAGCGATATGAAGAGCGGCAGAACGATTATCTCCTCGATCCCCTCCGATAGCATCTCGTCGAATACATCCTCCGCGCGCGGCTCGTCGAATTCGTTGAAGGCGTATCTTACGTTACAGTATCCCATCTTTTTCAGCTCGCCCGCCTGGAAGACGATCGTTTCTTTATTGTGGGGAAGCCTTGACCCGTGCCCGATCACCAGTATCCCCCCGTCCCCTCCGTCGCTCAGTTCCTGTATCCTCTCGGAAAGTATGGCCGCCAGCGCGGGGTCCCTGCCGAACGGCCGTTCATACCTTATGCGGACCTTCTTACCGTTGACGCTGACCGTCCCTCCGTCGGAACCCGGAGGTATCCCCAACTTGTCCGGTATGTCCCTCGCCACATGGAGGCCGGAAGCGATGAAGAACGGGACCGCCGTGATCTCTTCTATATCGTCGGATGCCATTTCTTTGAGGACGTCTCTCACGAGGGGGTACGTCGTCTCGCTGAATCCTATGTAAACGTTCTCGAACCCCTTTTCTTCGAGCCTTCTCTTCTGCTCTTCTATGACCCATTTGTTATAGTTGTATCTGGAGCCGTGCCCGATTATCATTATCCCTTTTTTCATTCCGTACCTTCCTGTACTTTGTTCATACCGGACGGCGTAAGATGCCGCGGGCCCCGCCTCATTCATCGCAGAAGCGCTCGCCGCATCCGAACTGCAGCATCTTATTTCCCCTCTTTAGAGGGGCGTCGTTAAATTTGATGCAACGGTAGACTTACCCATACTCCCCCTCCCGTATAGCGCTACCAGTCGCATAAAAAAACATAGTCATTATCATATTTAGTAATATTGTTCTATATATTAGTAATACTAAGACAAATGTCGAAGTCACCTTTCTGCTGACGGGAACGACCTGCCGCCCTCACCAGAGTTCAAAAAATACTTTCACAGAAGGGCGTGAGTAATATTAAATAGAAAATCGTGTTACTCTATTCCATGAGTCTTAAAATTACCGCTGCTGCGGTTGTGGTGGTTCTAGCTGTTGCCGCTGTCGGCATATATGCCGTTGCGCGGGACGGCGGCAGCGGCGATGACACGCGCCCCGACACTGCCGGCCAGCAGGTAGTTGACGCCGTAGGCAGGACGGTGACTGTGCCAGATACGCTTAAAGGTGGCATAGTGACCGTCGGGAGCTCCGGACCCCTCCGGTTCCTGTCCTGCTTTGATGTCTACGATCTGATCGTAGAGGTCGACAACGGCGATGTGACAGATAACAAGAACGGGAGGGCGTACTCTTACGCCTACCCCTACGATAAGCTTACGAGATACCATGCGGACAATGCTCTCGAATCCGGCACGGCGGAGTCCATCGGCAACCTCAACCCAAGCCTGGTCATCGTTCAGGAGAGCGTCTGGAACAGCTACACCGACAACTGCAGGGTGCTTGCGAGCAGATGTTCCCTTGCCGTCATAAAGGCGCAGAACATGGCGAACATGTCGGATGACAACTACGGACTATCTGCGGACCTGAAAGACACATTCAGTCTTCTCGGCACCCTTTTGGGGAAAGAGGACAGGGCCGCCGAGATAATAAAGGGAATAGAATCGATACTCGGAGACCTAAGGTCCCTGATCGGAGAATCAACGGATAACGTATACGTAGCGGGCGTCACGATAAACGGCAGCAACACTCTGAACACGACGTTCCCCGTCTACGTACCTTTATCCCTGATCGGCGGCAGCAATGCCTACAAAGGCGGTTCCTCCGCAAACAGGATCACGCTCAACATTGAGGAATTCACCAAGATGGCCATAGATGTGATCGTCATCGATCCATCATCCTCTGACAAGATGGCCGAACAGGACAGCCAGCACGTGCTCGAATATCTTTACAAGAAGAATAACAACGGCACAGCCGACGACGATGTGAGGTTATACGTGACGGTCCCGATCGTATGGGACAGCATTAACTACGACTGTTCGCTGGCAAGCGCGTACTATCTCTCCCATCTCCTGTACGGCACCCTTACCCCCGGCGAGGTTGCGGAGAGGATCGACAATATCTTCGCCGTGTTCTACGGGGACCGCGGAAGCGGCGTGTTCGAAGATATGTCCGAGTTCTTTGTACAGAAGTCGGCCGCGAACAACGCGGAGCTGCCTCTGCTGGAAGAGGTCTTGATAAAACTTGAGAACGGGACCTACCGCATAACCGCGGCATGAACCTTCGGGCATGAATGTGATATGATGATGCGTGAGAAGCGAGGGGTGACCGATGCGAAGGGCCATAATACTTCCGAAGGCTATCTCAGGTATTCGCGGAAGAAGCGACTTTTCCTCGGGGCTCTTGCGGCCTCCCTTTTCCTTTTGTCGCTCATCACGATCAAACTCGGTTCTACCGATCTTTCGTTCTCTGAAATAATACGCTATATCTTCGATCCCGACGATTCGTGGAACAGCAAGGTGGTCTGGGATCTGCGCCTTAAGATGGTCGTTGCGGCAATATTGGCAGGATCCGCGCTGGGCATAGCGGGGTGCGTGATGCAGAGCATACTCAGGAACCCTTTGGCATCGCCGCTCACGCTCGGGCTTTCTAACGCGGCCGCATTCGGCGCGTCGCTCGGGATATTGTTCTTACAAGGGGGGTTGATCGTCGGGTCCACCGCGGCCTACGTGACCATATCCAATCCTCTGATGGTCACCGTGCTTGCTTTCGCATTCGCCATGACCGCCACCGGGATCATGATCCTGCTGGTAAAGGTCACCGAATGCACACCCGAAACGATAGTCTTGGCGGGATTGGCGATAAGTTCGATCTTCTCCGCCGGATTGGCGTTCCTCCAGTACATAGCGGACGACGTCGCGTTGTCGGCGATAGTGTTTTGGCAGTTCGGCAGTCTAAGCAAGGTCTCTTGGGACAATCTATACATAGTGGCGGCGGTCCTGTTTGCCGCGGCGGTGTACTTCTTCTACAAGCGCTGGGACTATAATGCTATGGAAGCCGGAGATGACATCGCGTCCGGGCTCGGCGTGAACATGAAGGCGACCCGGTACGTCGGCCTTACGATGGCGACCGCCCTCACCGCCGTGGTGGTATCGTTCATGGGGATCATTGGGTTCATAGGTCTCATCGGGCCGCACATAGTCAAGAAGGTCATCGGTAACGATAACAGATATGTCCTGATCGGATCCATGCTCGTGGGGTCCCTGGTCCTGCTGGTAGCGTACGTGATCGGCACCTATGCGTTCTATACCGTGATACCGGTGGGGATAATCACGTCGGCGATCGGCGGACCGCTGTTCATTTTTATACTTTTGAGGGGGCGCAGAAGAAGATGATGAACGTCAAAGATCTAAGTTTCTCCTACGGGACCACAAAGATCCTGGATAAAGTGTCGTTCGATGCTGACGATAACCAGATAATCTCCATCCTCGGACCCAACGGCGCGGGAAAGACGACCTTGCTGAAATGCATATGCAACATACATGACCCAGAGGAGGGAAGCGTCATGATAGATGGGGTGAACATCCTGGATCTTAAAGGACGAGAGCAGGCGAAGAATATCGCCTTCGTCCCTCAGAGCGCTCCGGTCTCAAGACTGAGCGTGTTCGATTCGATATTGATGGGAAGGAAACCGCACATCGAATGGTCGGCAACGCGGTCCGACATAGACAAAGTGAGCTCCGTGATAGACGCCCTCGGGATGTCCCATCTTTCGTTGAGGTACATGGACCAGATAAGCGGAGGCGAGTTCCAAAAGGCACAGATCGCCAGAGCGATAGTCCAGGAGCCCCGGGTGCTCGTTCTTGACGAACCCACGAACAATTTGGACATCTCGAACCAACACACGACCATGCATATGATCGAGCATGCCGTCAGGTCCAGAGGCGTTTGTACGATAATGACGATGCACGACATAAACCTGGCCGTCCATTACTCCGACCGATTCCTGTTCCTGAAGGGCGGAAGGGCTGCGGCATATGGCGGTGTGGAAGTGATCACCGAGGGCCTGATCAGAAAGGTGTACGGTATGCACGCCGAGATCGTGCATCACAAAGGCATCCCCTTCGTTGTTCCTAGAGACTCATCGAAATATGAACACCTTGCTGACCACGAGCATCCTCACGACATACACGACCATATCCATGGATGACTCATCTGTCGTACGGCGTATAACAGTCCGAGCAATGCCGTTCTCCCAGGCTCAGTCGGATCTTATCCTCTCTGCAGAACTCCCCGCATCTATCACATCGTATGCTGTCGAAATGCCTAGCTTTCTCCGGCGCTCCGTACAGGGGGGCCTTGATCTCGACGACCTCGTCCTTCGGCGCTGTGAGTACGGTGCGGATCATCGTCTCGCGGTCGCCGGTCCTGTCCATCTGCCTGAAGAGTATCCTTACGCTCTTCCCCGTCCTCCTGTCAAAGAAGGAGTACGCCATCTTTCCTGACGGCCTGAACACCAGGTTCCCTTTCCCGACGGTGCATGATAACATATACTGAACGCAGTCCGCTCCGCAGGCGTCGTTCTCTGCGACGCACACGATCTCTTCGTCCGCCGCCCTTTCGACAGGTATGCCGAGGGCCTCCATCCCCAGCTCTGCCGCTCTGTAACCCATAGCGAGTCCAGGACAGGCATGTCCATGGAACCTGACGCATTCATCCCAGAGTCCGTTGTCCACAATAACACCTTTTTTTACTGTTTAAAATACCCCAAAGCGCTTTTATTGTTTTCGCCGATACTGCTCTTTGGACCGCTGGGGCAGGGGTCCGGCGCACGGCCGCAAGACTGCCCGATCACACTCTTTTCTTGTAGAAGTAAGGACCGAACCATTCCTCTTCGTGGGTCTTGGAGTATGTCCATGCATAATCGACGTCGGTAATGGTCGCGTCGGTCAGATTGTCCAGATCCTCGGCCCTGATGCCGGGCGCGTCCCTTATCAGGAAGGCGGTGTTCTCGCGGGAGAAGTTGTCCACTAGGATCATGTTCTTTTTGAGTTGCCTGTTGAATGCCGCTCTTGCGTAGATGCCCTTCTTGTAATCGATTATCGCCTCATACCGGTAAACATGCCACAAGAACCCCTTGAAACCGGATTCCCTCGCATCCTTGCCGCAACCCGGATGGATACGGAGGTCATCGTCTATTCCGAGGCAGACCGCCCTGAGCCGACCGCTGTCCTTCGCGGGAGAGACGAACGTTCTGTACCATCGGTTCTTATAGCCTTTGATCTCCGAGGGGGATAGCTCTACGGTCTCGATCCCGGATCTCCGAAGTAGGACGATGAACTCCCTGACTGTGATCTTCTTTCCCATTTCCATTCCTTGTCTGGCGAATTGTGCTTCAGGTATGTCTGCGTTTCGTATCCGAACGTACCTCGGGGGCCAGTGCACGGCTGTTCCCGGCCCGCGCGGCGGGTGATTTATTCTTTTTCGTATAGTTCATTTACGCGATCGAAGATATGTAGAGGTCTGGGGAAAGAGTATTCTTTCGGGGGTTGCTATACACTTATCCCCAAGCCTGTCCTCCGCTCATTTTTTATAGAAATAGGGGCCGAACCACCCATCCTCATGGGTCTTTGAATATGTCCACTTGAGATCAGCGTCGGTCAGGGTCACATCGGTCAGATTGTCTATGTCCTCTGCCTTTATGCCTGGGATGTTCCTGATCAGGAAGGCCGTGTTCTCATGGGAGAAGTTGTCTAGCAGGATCATGTCTCTTTTGGGTTCTTTATTGAAAGCCACCTTTGCGTAACCGCCTTTTTTACAATCGGTTATCGCTTCGTTCCTGTAGGCGTGCCATAAAAATCCCTTGAAGCCGTACTCTCTTACGTCTTTGTTGCAATCTCCGGGAACAAGACGGTCGTCGTCTATTCCGAGACAGACCGCCCTCAGCCGGTCGTTGTCTTTGATCAAAGGGATGAACGACCGATACCATTTGTTCTTAAATTCGTTCACTTCCCGGGGAGACATCTCTGCGGTCTCGATCCCTGATCTCTGAAGACCAAGTATGAACTCCCTGACAGTTATCTTCTTTCCCATTTTTCATTCCCGTTCCGTGGATGTTTGCTTCCGGTATGCCTGCGCTTTGTACGCGCATATGCCGCAGGGGCCAGTGCCAGCGTGCGGCTGTTCTCGGTCACTGCGGCGGGTAAGGTTTAGAAAGGTATTAATTCAGGAAGGGGTTTGTAGGCGCCGAGCCGAGATAGTCTAGCCCGGTACGGCGCGAGCCTGGAAAGCTCGTGGGAACTATCCCTCGGGAGTTCAAATCTCCCTCTCGGCGCTTTTCCGCTTCAACCGAATATCCCCGACACATACTTCTTCGTAAGCTTGCTATCCGGATTATCGAACACATGCTTTGTCCTCCCGAACTCTTCCAGTTTCCCGAGATACATGAACCCGGTGTAATCGCTGATCCTCCTGGCCTGCTGCATGTTGTGCGTGACCGTCACCACGGTGTACTCCTCTTTAAGCTCGAGTGCCAGCTCTTCGATCTTTGATGTGGCTATCGGGTCCAGAGCGGATGTCGGCTCGTCCATCAGCAGCACCTGAGGATTGATCGACAAAGCGCGCGCGATGCACAGTCTCTGCTGCTGTCCCCCCGATAGGGACAGGGCGAATGTGTTTAGCCTATCCTTGACCTCATCCCACAAGGCAGCCTTCCGCAGAGATTCCTCCACTATCGCATCCAGCTCCTTGCGGTCGTTCACGCCGTGCAGCTTTGGGCCGTAGGTTATGTTGTCCTTGACGGTCATGGGAAAGGGATTGGGCTTCTGGAAGATCATTCCTACCCTTTTCCTAAGCCTCAGGACGTCTGTGTCGGGCTTGTAAATGTTCTCGCCGTTGAAGAACACGGCCCCTGTCGTTTTGGTCCCGTCGATCAGGTCGTTCATCCTATTGAATATTCTGATCAAAGTAGATTTGCCGCATCCCGACGGCCCTATGAGTGCGGTTATAGCGTTCTTTTTAATGGGTATGTTGATGTCGAACAACGTCTGCTTGTCCCCATACCAAAAGCAGAGGTCGTCCGTTTCGATTATGTCCATTGTCATGATTTTACCATCCTGTTCTTTTGTTGTATCTGCGTCTTATAAGGGAGGCCGACGCGAACAAGACCACCACGATCGCCATCAGCACAAGCGCTGTACCATATTTCATGTGTTCCGGGACACCGTAAGACGCTCCCTCGGC
>JAITCQ010000046.1 GCA_031283015.1 Candidatus Methanoplasma sp. | reverse complement strand
ATGCTCATGGCCGCCGGGCGGATGAACGTCCCGGCGATGATCGTGACGGGAGGGGCCATGGAGCCCGGGCACAGCGGAGGCAAGGACCTGGACCTCCAATCGGTGTTCGAGGCGCTTGGTTCATACTCCGCGGGGAGCGTCGACGAGGAATTCGTAAAGACGGTGGAATGCGCCGCGTGCCCCGGGATAGGAAGCTGCTCGGGACTCTTCACGGCGAACTCGATGGCATGCCTGACGGAGGTGCTGGGTCTCAGCCTCACGGGGTGCGGGACGTCGCTGGCCGTCGATAAGAAGAAATTGAAGATCGCAAAGGAAACGGGAAAGAGGATAGTCGAACTTGTACGCAGTGATATCAAACCCAGGGACATAGTGTCGATGGCGTCGTTCAGGAACGCGATACGCGTCGACATGGCCATCGGCGGTTCGACGAACACAGCTCTTCATATACCGGCGATATCCAAGGAGTTCGGGCTGAACGTCACGCTGGACCTCTTCGACGAGATATCCGTTCAGATACCGCACATAACCAGCATCAGGCCCGCCGGGAAGTTCTCCATACGGGACCTGGACAACGCCGGAGGCATGCCGGCGGTCCTGAACAGATTGAAAAAATTCCTGGAGGACGCTCCGACCACGAATGGGAAGCGCATCTTGGAGATAGCGGAGTCCGCGAAGGTCTTGGACGACGACGTCCTGAGACCGTTGGACAACCCCTACCACAAAGAGGGCGGGATAGCCGTGCTGAAAGGGAACCTTGCGCCGCAAGGTTCCGTTGTGAAGCAGGCGGCGGTGAGTGAGAAGATGATGAGATTCACCGGGAACGCGAAAGTATTCGATTCAGAGAAAGAAGCGGTCGCAGCGATAACATCCGGAAGGATAACCATAGGCGACGTCGTGATCATAAGGTACGAAGGGCCGAAAGGCGCCCCGGGGATGCCTGAGATGCTGTCCCCCACCAGCCTGATAATGGGAAGGGGGCTCGGAGACACCGTCGCTCTGATAACCGACGGAAGGTTCTCCGGAGCGTCGAGAGGAGGGGCCATCGGCCACGTCTCTCCGGAAGCTTATGAAAAAGGGCCGATATCCGTCGTAAGGGACGGGGATGTCATCGAGATAGATATCCCCGGAAGGAAGCTTAACGTCAAGATATCCGACGCGGAGATGAAGGACCGCCTTTCGAAAGTGAGCATCACGGAGCGTCCGGTCAAGGGCGTTCAGAAGAGATACAGGAAACTGGTCACCAACGGCGCCAACGGCGCTTATTTGGATTGAACCGGATCGGCCAGCAGATATTCTCTCATGATCTGGTCCGCGATGACCAGGCAGACGACGCTCTCCACGACGACGACCGCTCTGGGCACTATGCAGGGGTCGTGCCTTCCCTCTATCTTAAGTTTAGCGTCCTGCATGGTCTCCAGATCAACGGTGTCCTGCTCCTTCCCAATGGAAGGTGTGGGTTTGAACGCCGCACGGAAGATGACCGGAGCGCCGTCGCTCATCCCTCCCAGTATGCCGCCCATGTTGTTCGTTCGAAGTTTCACGCCGCCGTCGTAGCAGTAGGGGTCGTTGCTTTCCGATCCCCTCATTCCCGCGAGATCGAACCCTTTTCCGAACTCGATCGCTTTGCAGGCAGGGATGCTGAACACCGCCCTGGCGATCTCGGAATCAAGGGATTCGAACCATGTTCCGCCGAATCCTATGGGAAGACCCGTGGTGATGCATTCGATGACGCCCCCGACGCTGTCCTCGTCCGCGGCGGCGTTCAGTATCTCCAGGGTCATTGCTGTATCCAGGTCTGCGGAGACCGCCCTCGTTTTGTATTGTTTGGAGCCGGTGGCATCCTCGAACGTTCTGTCATTTGTATCCCTGATCCCGCCGATCGACCTTGTGAATGCGGCGACGTTTATCCCCTGTTCAGAGATGAACTGCCTGGCGATGCTCCCGGCCACAACGATCGACACCGTAAGCCTTCCGGAGAACTGGTTGCCTCCTTTGATCCTGTGGTCCGGGTTCTTCACCAGCGCGGGAAGGTCCGCGTGCCCGGGGCGGGGGGTCTTGTTGAATATGTCGTATTTCGAGCTGTCGGTGTTCTCGTTCCTGATCCTGTAATGTATCTTTTCTCCCGTTGTCTTTCCGTCCCAGATCCCGGAGAGGAACTCCACCTCGTCCGGCTCCTTCCGGGGAGTGCCGATGCCGGCGGAAGGCTTCCTCAAGGCAAGGTCCTCGCTTATTTTTCCGATATCGATCTCCATCCCTTTTGGGATACCTTCCAGGACGCCGCCGATGAACTCACCGTGGCTTTCGCCGTACAATATGTAGATGACGGAATCTCCCAGCCTGTACATCATAACACCTCGACCTTCATGCCCAGCGACCTCATGTGTTCGGGGAATTCAGGGTACGAGACCGAACAGCATTCAGCGCCGTCCATCACTACGGCGTCTTCGCATAATAAAGATGCGACGGCCGCCGCCATCATGATGCGGTGGTCGCCTTCGTTGTTTACAGTCCCCCCGGTCAATCTTTTCTTACCGCGGATGACGCACCCGTCGTCCGTACCTTCGGCGTCGGCGCCGATCGCAGTCAGCATTTCCACTGTTGTTTTGATGCGGTCACTCTCTTTGAACTTGAGCTGCGGCGCGCCGTATAACCTGCTGGTTCCGTCGGCGGTGCTCAGGAGCACCGCCAGTATGGGAAAGAGGTCCGGGAATCCCCCCATATCGATGTCTGCCGCACGAAGGGAACCCTTCTTAACTGTGACAAAATCCTTCCCTACGGATACGGAAGCACCGACCGTTCTCAGAATATCGATGATGACCCGGTCCCCCTGAGGATCGTCCATCTGCAACCCTTTTACGGTGACCTCCCCGCCCAGCGCACCGGCGACGAGGGGGAACGCAGCTGACGAGAAATCAGCCGGCACAACGTAATCGTACGGACTGTACCCGGTCCTGCCTTTGACCCTGAATGCGTTCCCGCTCCTCTGAACATCCGCGCCGAACAATCTCATGATGTGAGTGGTGACGTTGATGTACGGTTCGGATACCATCTTTCCCTCAATGGTGATCTCCGTGTCATTGGCCAGCATGGGGGATGTGATCAAAAGGGAGGTGATGAACTGAGAGCTGATGCTCCCGTCGATGGAGACCTTTCCCCCTTCGTTTGACCCCTTTATTTCCACTGGAGGTCTTCCGCCGTCCGAACGGGTCTCTACCCCCATTCTGCTCAGTGCATCAAGCAGCGGACCCATCGGCCTTTTCCTCAGTGAGGAGTCGCCGTCGATCGTTACCCACTCGTCGAACATCGATGCTATTCCGGAGAATATGCGCATTGTGGTGCCGGAGTTGCCGGCGTCCACCGTTCCCGCGGGGGCATAAAGATCCCCCCCGGATATCAGAACGGTATTCCCTTCCCTTTTTACCAAAGCACCCATGGCCTCCGTTGCTTTAAGGGTGGATAATGTGTCGTCGGATAGCAAACAATTGGAGACCTTGCTCTCGCCGTCCGCCATTGCGGAAAGGAAGAACGCTCTGTGTGTGTGGCTCTTTGAAGGCGGGGAGGAAACTATCCCTTTCAGGACTCCTCCGCCAAAAGCCATCCTCATATCCGAGGCCTCCTGGTCCTGGTGCCGATAAGGCCGATCAATCCCGACCTCTTGATAAAATCTTCCGTGTCCCCATGTTCAAGAACGATCGCCACCGCCGGCCCGGAACCTGAGATCCCGGCGCTCTTGGCGCCGTGCTTCATGGCAAGATCCGCAATGAAGTTGTCCACGCCGGAGACAGAGGCTATCAGCTTGCCGTTCAGGGTCATTGCTTTGAAGGGATTGGTCTTTGCGATATCGATCAGAGCCTCTGCCTCGGACGATACGCTCTTCAGCTTTTCCAAAGGGAGCCCTGTCTTTCTTATCTTGTTCTTCGGGACATAGATCAGGATATCGTAGTCGTCGATATCTTCATGGAAAAGAATGGTGTCCTTTGTATTATCTGTGATGACAAGACCTCCGAGCTCGCATCCGCAGGCGTCGTCAAACGCTCCCGTGACGGTAACATTTGCCTTCCTGGCACATGCGACGCCCAACCGGATCTTTTCGATAACGTCCATATCGAATCTCTCCGAATCCAATACCGATGAGATTATCGCATTGCAGGCGGAGCTTGAACTTTTAAGTCCGCGTGAGATCGGGATTTCCGAAGAAATATTCAGCAGCCATCCTTCCGGCTCTTCGATACCCATTCTTTTGTAGGTTTCCGCGACGCAGATCCCAGCCATGGTCTTGTTCTCCGACGGGTCGTTCCTGATTCCCACGTCCTTGGTCTGACCCGTGGGGGTGTATACGGCTTCGGTCCTCAGCGTTATGCCGATCGTCGAGCCGATGCCGCAGGGCATTGCGTTGATCACAGTTATCGCACCATATGACGTACCTTTGCCGATCATTTCAGAGCCTCCCTCATGTGTTTGAACAGATCCTTCTTCCCCGTCCACATCTCAAGCGATGCGGCGCCCTGCGCCGCGAGCATGTCCTCCCCGCTCACGATCCCCGCGCCGACCTCTTTCGCTTTTTTGATCAAAGGCGTTTCGATGCCGTAGACCATATCGAATATTGTATGATGAGACGTAAGTTGGCTCATGTTAACGGGATACTCCCCGACGCCGTACATACCGACCGGGGTGCAGTTGACAATGAGGTCATACAGCATGAGGGCGACGGAATCTTTTTGCTTATGATCGCAGCCGAGATCCCGGCACAGGGAACGGGACGTTTCCTCGTTTCTCCCTGCGATCGTCACGTAGCAGCCCTTTTCCCTGAGCGTATATGCGCAGGCGCGCGCCGCGCCTCCTGACCCCATTATAAGCGCTCTTTTCCCATTCGGATCGAACCCCGCAAGCTCCATGGCGCGCTCTATTCCAATTATATCTGTGTTGTATCCTTTCAGGATCCCGTTCTCGTTGACTATTGTGTTGGCAGCACCGACGGCCTCAACACTTTTTTCAAAAGCATCCAGATGTTCGAGTATCGCCGTTTTGTACGGCACGGTGACGTTCATGCCTCTGATGCTGTAATCACGGATAACATCCCCTATATGGACAAGGCTCTCCGTATCAAACTTGAGATAGATGCCTTTGAGCCCGATCTTCTTCATCACACGGTTATGCATTTTTGGTGAGAGGCTCTTTTCCAAAGGATGACCCAGGATGCCGATGACCATCGGATCGTCGCCGAGGCAT
>JAITCQ010000021.1 GCA_031283015.1 Candidatus Methanoplasma sp. | reverse complement strand
TCTATTCCGCTGACGATGATCCTCGCGATGAGGCCGGGGGTGCCGAGGAGCGGCTGGTCCAGCCCGATCTCCAGTAGGACCGGGAACACGAGCATCGCGGCGACCCCGGTGAGGATGCGAAGCAGGAAGAAAGAGCTGACCTCTTTCGCTAGCACCGTCCTTTCGAGGGAGCGGCTCCGGAAGACGAACCATTTGTTGACGGCGTAAGCGAACGTCACGGCGCATATCCACGAGAGAACGTTGCTGATGTTCAGTTCGATCCCCGCGAAGACGAAAAGGGCATAGGTGCCCCAACTCACAAGGACGGTTAGGACGCCGAAAAAGAGATAAAGTATCCCTTCCCGGTGCTCTCTGAAGATATGCCTGAAGCTGTCCATGCGAACCCGGGAACAATAATGGCGCTCAAGAATAATATTATTATGTGTTATTCCAGAGAGAAATTCTCACAACATTGCCGCGGGAGTCTTGCAGAACGGGGCGTTTTGTAAAAATGCCCATATGTCGCATGCCGGGTGCGGAGATGTAACGGTCAGAAAATGCCGTAAAGACGATCTTAAAGGCCGGCCAGGACGGCCCTGCACCCGCTCTCTAAAGCAGGGATTTTTCCAATACGGTATATCTTACCCTTTCTATGTCGACATCCATATAATTGTGCGCGATGAAATACAAGTCTGCTTCCAGCCTCCATCGGACTCACGGTAAAGACATATTAAAGACAGCTTATAAGGGATTGGAAAAAGGTCCCCCGCCGAGCGGGGTATGAAACGGGCCGCATCGCAGGGCCGCATTCGATTCTATTAACGACGGGATCACCGAAAGCACTGGCACAACACGGAGGAACCGAGGTCGAATAATCAGTCAGACCGCCTTGCGGATATCGGCAGAGGAGTATTCTCCCGACACCACTTTCTCGTAGACCGCTTCTATCTTCGGTATCAGACCGTCCCACCTGTATCTCTGCGCCTGCTCTGCCGCGTTCTTTCCAAGCTTTTCGGCGAGACCCGGGTCGTCAAGCAGGGCGTTCATCGCCTTTGATAAAGCGGCCGGGTCCTTCGGAGGCACGGATATTCCGCCGTCCATTACCGTGTCGGGGAGTCCGTTCACGTCGGTGTGGACGATCGGCCTCCCGTGCGCCATCAGTTCGATGGCGGCAAGACCCAGAGATTCGAATAGAGAGGGCATGACAAAGAACTTGCACGAGCCCATGAGCCCTTCTTTCTCATCCTCTTCCACCCATCCTTTCATTTCTATCCGATCCTCCAGGCCGAGCTTTCTGATACGTTTAGCCAACCGTTCCGCGTCGGGACCCCTGCCGCATATCACCAGCCTGCAGTCGACGTCCTTCATGGCTTCGATAAGGTAATCCAGCCCCTTCGTCCTCACAAGCCGTCCCAGAGACAGTATGAAATCCCCGTCCCCTTTCCCGATGCCGGGATACTTCGACAGGCCGGCGGGGACCGACGTGACGTATCTCTCCGGATACCCCCTTCTTAGGAGGTCGTTACGGACATGGTCGCTCACCGCGATCACGTGGTCGAACGTATCCAGACAGGACCTGAACCTGCCGTCGTTGAACTCCGATATCTTGGCCTGCATCCCTATCCCCTCCCCCCACATGTTGTGGTAAGTGAACACTTTCTTCCCGTCGTATCTTTTCAGGTCCCTGTTGTAGCTCGGGGCCCATCTGTAATTGTAGTTGACGATATCGGCGTCCATGCCGTTCAGCGTCTCAAGCACGTCCTTGGACGAAATGAAAGGGGGGTTGTAAACGTTCACGATCTTCGACCTCAGGCGTATTATGGTGTACCCATCCTCCGTCCTTTCCTCATCCGCGGTTCCCGGGAGTCTCCCCGTCAGAACGGTGACGTCGTGGCCTTCGGCGGCAAGCAGCCTGCTGGTATCATGCATCCTGTGCTCGATCCCGCCTTTGAAGGGATAAAAGAATGGGTTGACGTCGATGATCTTCGTTCTATCGCCCGCATATGGGATGGCAGACCCAGTAGATAATCGTAGCTCTCGGACCTGAGCCGCTTCCGCACGGTCGGCAAAACGATATTATAGACATGAAAATCATCCCTACTACGACACAGGCAGAGGTGCCGCAGCGGCATCCCGCGGAAGTGAGCACAATGAGCGGACAAACCCCCGTCACACTGGGAATATGCGCATATAACGAAGCCGCCAACATCGAAAGGGCGGTGAGGTCGGTCTATGAGCAGACACTGGACGGATTCTGTCTCAAGGAAGTGATCGTGGTCTCCAGCGGAAGCACGGACGGGACCGATGACATAGTCGTACGATCGATGACGGAACACGGTTCGCTCAGGCTGATCCGTCAGGAAAGAAGGGAAGGCAAGAACTCTGCGGTGAATTGTTTCTTGGACAGCAAGGGGACGGAGATAGTCATCATACTGAATGCGGACACGATCTTCTTTGACAGGAGCAGTCTCCAGAATCTGCTGGAACCCTTGAAGGACGCCGGCGTGGGCATCGTCGGGGGCCGTCCGATCCCGACCAACGACAAGAACACCATCCCGGGGTTCGCGTCCCACGTGATATGGTCGATGCATCATCACGTCTCTCTAGCGGAACCGAAGATCGGGGAGATCATCGCTTTCAGGGACATCGGCACAAGACTGTCGGTGAAGAACTCCGGGGACGAGGACACCCTCAAGATGGAACTGGAGGTCTCTGGCTACAGAAGCGTCTACGCCCCGGACGCAAAGGTGTTCAACAAAGGTCCGGAGACGATAAAGGACTTCGTGAAACAAAGGACGAGGGTCAACATCGGGGAGCGCTCCATCAAGAAGGAGCACGACTTCGACGTTCCAACCTGGAAGCTGAAAACGCTTTATCCCGCGTATGTGGAAACGATGAAGGAAATGGGGTTCCATCCGGTGAAGATCGCCGTCTCGACATTGCTTGAGGCATATTCCAGGCTGATGGCCAACCTCCACGTGAGGCTCCGTAAGGGGGACGTCAGCATTTGGGATCCGGTAAAGACCACAAAGAAACTATAATATCAGTAGAGCGGCTCGGGAATACCGAACACCGTTGTGAGGGAGACACGTGAAGATAGACAAGCTGGTCCTGCTTTCAGTGGTATTGTGCGCCGCGGTGCTGGCGGGGGAGCTGGCGGCATACGGCATCAGCCCGCACGGATATGGCGCGGAAGCGGTGTCCGACGGAGATTCGGCGAACGTCACAGTCTCGTCGTCGGGTTCGGACACGTTCTCCGTCATCGTCGCGGACAACGGGACATATCCGGACCTGGCCCGGCTGTACATCTATCTCGACGAAAGGTACGGCGAGACCATAGGGGATGCGGGAGAGGCGGCAGGGCTGAGGGACGTGGACATTCGTTATGCGATAGATCAGATGTGCAGGTCGCTCAGAGTGCGCGGGTTCGGCGACGTGGTGATATGCGACGACGAACGTCTGCTGGACGAAATGCTCGCCGACGCGGGAGACAGCAGATCGAAAGGTCTGCTGGTAATGTCTTACGCACTGCCGGAAAGCATATATTCCGGCCAGGAGACAGACCTTCTCTTCAAATGGATCAAAGAAGGCGGCAGGCTTTATTGGATGGCATCCCCCATCGGTATGTTCTGTCGCACGGGGGACGGGCTGGCCGAGGTGGAGAACGCCCAGGAGCTGTTCTTCGGAAGAGAGTGTGTCAGCATGGACGACTCCGGTCCGGCGCTGTCCGTCATCGACGGTAACGGACTCACGAACGCTCTGGCGCTTAAGTGGAACAGAACGCTGTACGGCCTGAACGCGTCGGGGATCGAAGGTTCCGTATCGATGGGATACTCTCTGGACGGATACTCCTCAGTTTCCATGGTGCCTTTCGGCGGAGGTATGATCTGCGTCTTCGGAGGGAACTACGAAAGGTATCTCTGCGACGACGCCGCCCAAGTGATCTCGTCCGGCATATCGTGCTATTCGAAGGTCCTGGAAACAAGGTCAGGGACAGTCACGCGCGGTACCGCCGAACTGTCCTTCGGCATCCCGGAGGGCACCGGCGGAATATCCGTATATGTTTCGATAGGCGGATACTATGTCGTTTTCGGGAGGTGCATGCATGTTCGGTGACTCAAGCGCCCGGATATCCTCGCCGTACACCCTTGTCAGACACCCCGTGTTCCTGATCGCCGTCATCGGCATAGCGGTGAGACTTTGTATCTTTCCCTTCGTCGAAGTGGGCTACGACTCCGACTTCTGGGCGACTATCATAGGGAACATCGAGGCCGGAGAGGGCCTGTACGGGCTGGAGGGGTACTACTACACCCCGGTCTGGGGTTATATCCTCTCATTCATGTCGGTGCTGCAGGAGACGTTTCTGAACATCGACGTCATGGGGCTGAGGGTCCCGGCGTTCTTCCTAGTGGAGTCATATCCGGAGTGGTTCTTCTCTTCGACCGTCACGTCCGTGGAATTCAATTTCTGGGTGAAGGTGCCCCTCCTCATAAGCGATCTGATAATAGGATACCTCGTATATTGGCTGATAAAGGATAAGACCCAGGATATGAGGAAGGCCACCATCGGATTCGGACTCTGGTTCCTTTGCCCGCTGGTGATCTTCACCTCATCCATATCCGGAATGTTCGACACGTTCTCGGTCCTTTTCGCCCTTCTCTGCATAATAATGGTAAGGAAGGACAGGCTCTTCCTCGCAGGCATACTGTTCTCTTTCGCGGTCCTCACAAAGTTCTTCCCGATATATCTGGCGTTCCTGCTCATCGCATATATCATCGCGAAGCACCGCGGCGGCGCGGAGTACAGATCGGTAGCGAAAGCGGTCGCCGGCGTCCTGGCGGGATTCCTGATGCTCATGGCGCCGCAGATCGCGGACGGGACCCTGTCAGAAAGCGTATTGTTCATAACCACGAGGGTGAGCGGGGAAGGGACCGCCGGGACCCTGCTCGACACGATACTGTCGAACGGCGCGGCGATAACTTACATCATCGCCATATTCGTGTCGCTGTTCCTCGCATGGTCGCTGTCGAAGAAGAGCGGGGAGGAACTCGACGACTCGTTCTTCAAGTACGCCCTGCTGATGGTGGCGGTAATATTCATTTTCCCTCCGGCGCCACAGTATCTCGTGCTTCTGATACCGTTCCTCGCGATATATATCGTGACGAAGGATCCGAAATTCAAATGGAGCTGGGCATTGGTGTCGGTCGGAGGGGCGGTCTTCATCCTAGGGGGCAACTTCGTGCTGTTCATGTCCCTCGGGACATTCACGGACCTCATGCCGCAGGATCACATAATGTCAATGATAGAACTGTTCCAGACCCCGGCTTTCCTGGGCGCGTCGCCCATGTCGTGGATATACTACTCCGCCGGCGCGGTGCAGTATGCCGGGATACTGTTGATCCTCCTGCTGTTCCTCAAAGCGAAATTCACCGGCGGTCGCGGGGAGAACGGGGGGAAGGCCGCACGGCTCAGACGGCCGTTTCTTTCTTTTTATAAACAAGAGAAAGTATGAAACTGACGGCTATCACCGCGAATATGAAGATTATGGTATACCACTGGGCCTCGCCGCTATCGAAGAACTTGAAAAAGAAGTTGCTCATCAGCATTATGGCGCCGTATTTCACCACGCATCCGATCACCACATAGGCCATGGACAACTTGATGCTCCACCCCGCGATCCTTACGATGGCGCCGCAGAACGGGATCATCGGAGCCACGCGGTTCAGGAGGATGAGCCGCTCGTCGCCGAGGACAAGAAAATCGAGGTATCTGCCGACGATGCGTTCGATCCTCTTGGGGATCCTCAGATGTCCGACCGCATAGTACAGCGCCGCGACCCCGATTATCTCCGCCACCACTGCGATCCCCAGCAGCTCAAGGCCGAACGGCAGGTCCGGTTTATACATGAATGAGATGACGAAGAACAGCTCGGGAAGAGTTGGGAAGACCAGAGCGTCGATCAGAAAGATGAGGAATATGCACAGCAGGATCCCCCATTCCCCGTTCGAACCGAACAGCTCGTAGATCCATTCACCTATGTTCGACATCTTTGTTCCCCCCATTCCCGGAAGGCCGGAAAAGGTCTTGCGCCGCACCTTGCGTGAAAGCATTATCAGGGCCGCGGTATAAAGTTTTTCATACCAATAGTTAGATACAAAATCGGTTTGTCAATGAGGGACTGAGGAGGCGATGGGATGGCAGAGGCTCAGGCAAGGGATTTCTCGAGCTACGTCGGAATGAACATGCTGACAAACATCGTACGGACGGTCCTGGCGGCGCTG
>JAITCQ010000077.1 GCA_031283015.1 Candidatus Methanoplasma sp. | reverse complement strand
AGGGGATAACGTCTGAGGCAGTCTATGTTATGGGCCTCCTTGTCGATCTCGTTCGGATCGAGTCTCGTGGTAAGGACGAGGGGCGCGTCCATCAGGCCGCCCCTCCTGTCCGGAAGATACAGTCTCGAAAAGTTCAGCAGGCCGTCCAGCGCCAGTATAACGCAGTCCTCGTCGCCGTCGCAGTTCCTTCTCTTCGCTGCGTGGAAGAAAGGATGGCCGAAGCATCCTCTGATGTCGGTGTATCCGATTATGCGGCAGAGGATGCAGCCTGACGTATGGGGCGCCAGCCCGAACGTCAGATGCCCGATGAGGTCGGCCCTGCCGTTCACCTTATAATACCTTTCCAGGCCGTATATCTTCTCCAGCTCGTCGTCCAGATATCTGGCTATTTTCACCAGGAAATCCCCGCAGTCCTTTGATGGGATGATGTCCTGAACTCTGAGTTCGCATATCTGCCCGTCGTTCGTAAGCGGTTCCCCATTCCAGTCGTGCGAATAGCCGAGCGCCTTGGCCCTTTCCGCGCTGAGGCCGATCTCCCTAGGTCTGAAGTGCGTCAAAGGTATGTCGGTCATATCGTATCTTATCGTGCCGTCCTTGTATACGGACACGCCGTTCTTGGATCTCAGTATCCCCTTCTCCAGAATCTCCGGCGTCTTAGTCCTTGAGATCAGGCCCTCGACGCACTTGAGCTCGTCGGGAGCCTTCTCGCCGATGCTCAGGAGAGCGTCGCGGTATTCCTCCGACAGGTTGATGTTCATCATCGACGGTCCGCCGCTTCCGTATGACCGCTTCGCGCCAGATGCGATCGTATGCGTCCCGCAGTCCCGGCACCAGGTACGGAAGGTGCCGGTGCCGCATCGGGGGCACATCCTTTTTCCCACTTCGATGCTGAGCGTCGGCCCCGCGCTCGAGGTGAGGCTGGGGTTCTTGGCCTTGGACGCTTTGATGGCGGAATCTATATCGCGACCGTACTGCCCGTCCCTTCCCACCGGGAACAAGGAGTGCACGCGGGGCGTCATCTCTCTTTCCTTTGCCTTCTCGGGGCGCGCCATCCTCGTTCCGATACGGGTCCTCGCTTTCGCGCGGACCTCGTAACCCGCCGCTCCGGACACCGCCGACAGGGGATCGCCGCCGCCGAACTCCCTAATTGAACATATGGCTCCGTTCTCCTCGCCGAGGCCCAGCCCGTCCAACAGAGGCATGGAGTACAGTTCGTCCACGATGACATTATCCCCTGACACGCGGTGAGTGGCGCAGAGGTCCTCAATTATCTTTTTTGATACGGGTTCCCTTGGTATTGTAAGGTTCTTGTCGAACTTCCCGCCCGACAATATGATCGTTCTGAGCTTCTTCAATTCTCCCACGGGCACGTCGTACCAGAACAGGTTATATTTCGGGTGCATGGGGACGCCCAGCTGCTGGCACATCTCCTTTGCGCGTTCGTAGGTGGGGTCCTCCCAGTCCGGGGGCAGCTCTGATCTGGCGAGTATCTCCTCTCTGTGCCATTCCGGGGGATACCCGCAGGGCACAAGGGCATGGTTGTTCTCGCTGAATTCGCCGTACGGGACCAGGATCTCCCCGTTGTCCACGATCTCGGCGATGTCGTTGCGTACCGCGATGACCTCCTCCTTTGTCTGGCAATGCACGAGGTCGCCGTTCTTTAGCAGAACGAAAGGTCCGTCCAGCATGTCGCAGGGCGTGGCCACGCAGGCCTTGCCCGGCCTTTCTATCTTCACCTGGGTGCCGAGCGCCATGAACTCGTCCATCGCATACATGCTTGCGGGGTTGAACGCCAGCGCCGCAAGGCCGGCGGTCCTCGCCCGACCGTATCTCAGCCTGAACCCGCCGACCGTGCACGGATGTCCGAATATGGGCCTCCCGGCTACCAGATCCTTAAGATATGTTTTCGACGGCTGCACCGCTTTCCCGGCGTCCGCGTTCTCCTCCGGGGCCTTGTGCGCCTCGATGTATTTACCGATGAAATCCCAGCCGGTGATCTTCAGGTTGTCGACGTGCTTTTTCAGTTTGGAGGCCTTCTGGCACATCCCTTCGGCGATGACCAGGCACGCGCCGCCCCTAACCCGGTTCGTTTCGATCCTCGGCAGGTCCCGGTAGCCGGAGATCTCGACGGTCTCCGTCCCTTCCCCGTCTATGCAGATCGGACAGTTCCTGACGATCAGGTCTATCTCCTGCGTCGTCGGCGAGAACTGGAGGTGCGCGCACTGTTTGTACAGCGGTATCTCTTCGTTGAACCTCGCTATCTCCTCTTTTGTGGGGACGTACCTCCCGATGTCGAGGGCCTGGCGCACCATGTCCGCTATGAGGACGCTCATCGCCTGCGCGGTACCGCCGGCCGCCCGGATGGGCCCGGCGAAAAGCAGGTCGATGTAGGATGAACCGTCGGCGTTGGTCTTGATCTTCGTATCGGCGATGCCTTCCAGCGGCGCCACGAGTATCCCTTCCGTCAGGACGGCAAGGCCCACCCTCACGGCCCGGTCGACGATCTTTTCCAAACTTTCCCCGGGCTTCTTTGCGATCTCCCCGGCTATCATCAGCGCTACGATCTCGCGGTTCCCGTGCTTTTCGGTGAGTCTGCGTATATCTTCGGCGACCCCCTCCACGTTGTAATCCTTAAGAAGCTTCTCCACCCTAGATGCGAGGTCCTCCGCCTGGGGTATCTCCACGAACGTCTCGGGATCCCTGCCGAGCGCTCTCGCCGCCTCGGCGATCCTGTAGCACTCCCCGTTCTTTTCGGAAAGCGACCTGAAGTATTCTTTCATCTCGTCGCTGGCCGCGACCTCCCCCATCCTCAGACCTCCTCCGAGTCCGCCGCCTTCTCCCTGAAAATGGCCCTGGCATGGAGCAGGATCTCATTCCTCAGATCGTCCGCGCCGCCGTCGGTCTCCGCGGAGAAACTGATGTTCCCTTCGTCCCTTATGAGGATGTCGCTCTTGCTCTCGGCGGTTATTATCGCAACGCCGGGGAAGTTCTTTTTCACCATGTTCAGCAGAGCCGTCTGTTTGTTCATGTCGTATCCGCAGGTCTCCGACGGATCGAGGATGAACACCATCACGTCCGTCAGATACCTCAGGGCCAGGACGGCCTGCTTCTCTATGTCGTTACGATCCTCGAACTCGCGGTCCAAAAGTCCGGGCGTGTCGATGATCTGGAACATCCTCCAGTCGTCTTTTATGTGGCCTATCACGATCCCCTTTGTGGTAAAAGGATAAGGCGCGATCTGAGGGGTCGCCGTGCTGAGCTTGGCCACCAGGCTGCTCTTTCCCACGTTGGGGAAGCCTGCGACGACCACGGTCGGCAGATGAGGGTCCACCGCCGGGAGCTTCCTGAACTTGTTCTTCGCTTCCTGCAGGAAGAGGAGATCGTCGTCGATCCTTTTGATGTGGGAGGACATCCTCCCGTAGAAGCTGTTCCTGATGCCGTCGATCATCTTCGGATCCTTCGTCCCTCTTATCTCTCGGAGGGAATCGTTCTTTAGTTTGTCGATACGGTTCGAGGCCCAGTTCAGGGCCCCCAAGGCTTTCTTGTACCTGTCGATCCCGATGATGAGGTCCACCAGTTCCGGGATGAAGTCCTCTTCCTTCTCGATCCTGGGGAATTTGCCGACGTACCCGTTGAGTGTGGAGGTGACGATGTCCGCCGACGCGGTCACCTTGGCCAAAGCGGTCTTCTTCTTTCCGTCCAAGGCGTCGGACCCCTTTTTGGAGATCTTCGATGCTCTCTTGAATGACTTGTCGGTCAGCTCATCCGCGGAGAGGACGGTCGGTATCCTAAAGCTTGTTCCGGCCATGGACGGCTATATGCATCACCTATAATTAAACATGGATGCCCTCCTTTTTGTATCTGCCTCTTTCATGAAAGATCACACAGAAGTGAATGTGGCCCTCAAGAGCCAGAGGTCTGATTCCAGCGTCATGTTCGGTTTCATCATCGGGGGCACCAGAGGGGTCGGGCAATCCATTATGAGGATCCCGGCGGTGACCTTCCATTTTCCTATCCCGTGCCCGATGAGCGTGCACAGTGCCGACAGGTTGGTGTTGAAGTGGACCGCCAGCTTCACGGCGGGGAAGGCGTCGATGTGCTTCAGGAACTTGGGCGCTTTGATCCCCACGTATAACGTCACTCCCAGATACAGATTGTCGGTGAGGACCTCTTTTGGTTTGAGGCCGTATGGATTCTCAATGTTAAGGAGCAGCGCCTCTATCTCTCCGACAAGGTATTTCAATCCTTCCTCAACGAACCCGGAATCGATGAACAACGCGAAGCGCACGCCTCCGCAGGCGGTGGAAGTGGCGTCCGTTATCTCCAGCGACACGAATATCGCCGCCTCCACCAGGCAGCCGGCCAGCAGCTCGATCCCGGTGGTTATCGCATGGTGGATCGCAGCCTTGAAGAACTTGGCCAGGTCCTCCGTGCTCTTAAGGGACTTCATCTCCCCCATTATCTTGACCGCCGAGTCCTTCAGTATCTTGATGATCTGCGCTTTGACCATCTCCCCGCCGAACAGCCCGCCGCAGTTGCTTTTCCACGGCGTGCCTTCGGCGAACGCCCAGTCAAGGGCTCCGTCCGCCACTCTCTGCCAGGTGCGGCTGTCGTTTGCGGAATCCTTCTTCGCCGGGGTCTTGTCCACCTCCTTCCCGTCCGGGGAACAGAGGGTCACCGACTCTCCCGCAGACAGGATCGAGGAACCTGAATTGTTCAGGAACGCTCCGGGGAAGGTGATGACCTCCCTCTGCCCCGGAGAAAGCGACAGGCCGGTTATGGTGTACACCTTGCCTTTGGGGTCGGAACCGGCGCGCAGGGTGTAGCCGTCCAAGTCAGCTCTCGACTTCGTTGCGTTGATGATCTCCACCCACTCGTTGTTCCTGTCCTCCCCCGGAGGGTTCAGTTCGAACTCGTTGATCAGTATCCCGGTCTTGAACGGTATGTTGTATTTCAGGTCGATGCCCGCGTCTATGGCGCCTTTGAGGCCGGG
>JAITCQ010000063.1 GCA_031283015.1 Candidatus Methanoplasma sp. | reverse complement strand
GGTAAGGGGGTTGTTGCTGTAGACCCTTGAGAACGGGGGGGAGAGCGATTCGACCTGGGCCACCCACAACGAATACCGATTCAGGTCCTCTATCGGCACCATGCAGTAATTGGCGATGCCTTCGTCCTTCATCACCTCGTCGATCATCAGGTACCTCTCGCCCGCCGTGAAGGGGTTGTCGCGTTCGTGCGAGTATTGGGCGCTGCCGATGCCGATGGTGAGCTTATCAGACTCCGCTGCGCACTTGCGGATGACCTCCATGTGTCCGTTGTGGAGGGGCTGGAATCTTCCGATCATCAGCGAATTCTCGCTGAAACAGTGTTTGGAGACCATGGTACCCTATCGGCGCAACAGATAAAAGATTCTTTTCTCAGATCAACCGCCTAATCGGCGAAAAACAAGCGGGTACCCTTCAAAAGGAAAAGGAACGGGGCCGGACCCCGTTGTTAAAAACGTTTACAAAGTGTGTTCTTCCGGGCAGGGCGGTCCCCATATAGAACATCATCGAGATCGCCAAAGCACCGCGATACGACACACTTATTCCCCCCTACTTCCGGTATAAACTGCCCCCCTCTAAACGACTGTGCCCGTATGCGGACCGTTCGTTTGCAAAAGTAAATTTGTAAACAAGCTTATATATATTTCTGTTTAAAAGGTGGAATTTGCCTACATACTGTACTTATCGTTCCTGATTTTTTATATAGAAATGCCTCTCGGCAGCGGCTGTTCTACGGAACGCCGGATACAGACGGAGTGTTCCTATAAAGTAGAGCGGAGCATTCTCGAACTGTTCACTGAGGGCAGGGGCTGCCGTCTTTCGATCTGCTCTTTTCCGTCAAGGGGGCATCCTCTATCGTCTCGACGATATATTGCTCTGGCTTGGGGGGCTTCTCTTTCTCTTCCTGTTTTGCCGCCGGGACGTACTCGGCGGGAGGCTCTATCTTCTTGGCGCCGGAGACCCCGTTCGCCGTCAGCGGCAGAAGCTTATCCAAAAGATCCTTCTTCTTTGGACAGTCGACGAAAGCGTACTCGATGACGTCGCGGAAGCTCTCTACTGTGTAGATATCCATGTCGTGGTAGTACTTGTTCTGTATCATCACGTCGTTCCCGTTCGCCGCTGGTATCAACGCGACCTTTATCCCGGACGCGGCGGCCGCTTCCAGCTTTGCCGTCACGGCGCCTACGGGAAGCACCTTCCCTCTGACGCTGAGGCTTCCGGTCATCGCCAGGTCCTGCCTTATCGGTATCCCCTCCATCGCGGAAAGGATGACCGCGGCCATCGTTATGGACGCGCTGTCCCCTTCCACTCCGTCGTAGGTCCCTATGTATTGAAGATGTATGTCGTAATCGGAGATCGATCTCGAGGTGTAGTTCTTGATCACCGCCGATGTGTTGTCCACGGCCTCCTTCGCTATCTCTCCCAGGCGCCCGGTGGCGATCAGTTTCCCGGTCTTCTTCGTCTGAGGCGGCGCTATCTCGGCGACGATCGGAAGCACGATACCCGAATACTCGGCCATTCCCGAGTCCGCACCCAGCGCGGCAAGGCCGTTGATCATTCCCACTTCCGAACCGCTCGTCTCGAACAGGGAGTACTTCTTGCTGTTCTCTATATGGCGGTCGGCTATCTGCTGTTCCAGACTGCGCGCGGTGCCTTTTGCGGTAAGCACGTCATCAAGGGTGACCACGTCCGCCCCTTTCCCCACCGCAACGTCGCCGGACACGCGGACAAGGCCTCCGAGCTCCCTCATCCTGAGCGTAAGCTCCCCTTTCCTTCCAGCGCGGCGCTGAGCCTCTTTGATTATCTCCCCCACCGCATATTTGTCGAAATGGGGTATCTTTTCGTCCTTTTTGACCTCTTGAGCGACGAACCTCGCTATGTAGCCGCGGTTCTCGTCGGTGTCCGGCATGGTGCTGCGCATGTACACCTCGTAGCCGTAACCCCTTATTCTGGACCTGAGCGCGGGGTGCATCCCGTTCATGGCGTCCAGGTTGCCGGCGCAGACCAGTATGAAATCGCATGGAACGGGCTCAGATTTGACCAGCGCGCCGGACGACCTCTCCGATTGGCCGGTGATGGACATCTTCTTCTCCTGCATCGCGGTCAGGATCGCCTGCTGGGATTCCATCCTGAGCAGGTTTATCTCGTCGATGTACAGCACGCCCTTGTTGGCCTTGTGTATCGCGCCCGACTCCAGTCTGTCGTGGGACGGGGTCTCCAGACCTCCGCTCTGGAATGGGTCGTGCCTCACGTCTCCAAGCAGCGAACCCGCGTGAGCGCCCGTGCCGTCCACAAAGGGCGGCATGTCGTTCGGATCGTGCCCGACCAGGACCTTAGGCACTATTATATGTTCCTGCCTCTGGCCAGGCGTCCTCGTTAATATTATTATGATGAAAATGCAAAGGATACATGCCAGAAGCACCGTCAGGTCTCCCTGGAAATATAGGACGCTTACGACCCCAAGCAGTGCAAGAAGGATGCAGGCGTAGATGTAAAAGGAACTTTTCTGATTCTTTACGGACGCCGCGTGGATCTTCTGTTCGCTTACGACGGCCTTGCCCCTTCCCGCGGGGAACACGCGTATCCGGGGTTCGTTCACGTCCTCCGGGTTGTGGTACGAGACGATATCCTGAAGCTCTTCCTTCGGAAGATATTCGACCATGGAGTTTGCCAGCATGGATTTTCCAGTGCCGGGGTCCCCGATCAGCATGACATGTCTTTTTTGAGCGGCCGCTTTCTTCATTACTTCCACGGCCTTATCTTGGCCGATGACGCGGTCCGACATCTTCTCGGGTATAGGGATATCCTTCGTCGTGCGGAAGGTCTGCCTTTCTACCCAGTCTTCGAGAGGCACGAACGTTTGTTTCTTATTTACAACTGTTTCCATTCCCATCTTCCCTCTCTGATAAACATTAGTTTGTTCTCGTATATAGCAGTTTGTAACATAATCATCTGTTTCTTTTTGCGTGTTTGTATATGACTAAACACAGTATCCCTAAGATCGCCGCGGCCAGCAGGCACCTGGTCAGAATGTACATTTCGTGGTCGAATGTGTCCTCGTCATATCCGTCCTTGCTTATCACCGGACTATTAAAATGATCGGGACTCAGGCCTGCGCTCAGGAACACCCCCTGCTGATGTTCGGTGAAGAACGAACTTCCGCCTTTCAGGAAATAGGCGTTGTCGCTTCTGTCGTTCCAAGTGACGTCCATCGCATACCACTTCCCGTTGTCCATTTTGACGTAGTTCCAGGCATGGTTGACCATGCTCGGCACGGCCGCCCCCATGACGACCACGCACTCTATCTCCTCCTTCTCGCAAAGAAGGAGGAACGCTTTGGAGTAACCGTCGCACACCGCAATGTGTTTCGGGTCGGCGAGGGCGCCGTAGGCGTCGTGGGAATATCTGCTCTCATCCTGTTTGGTCGCATTAGGATCGTACGTCACAAGCTTGACGAGATAATTATTGATGTCCAGGACCTTGTCCCGCGTGGTCTTGCCGTTTGTGTGAAACCCATTGACCGCAGCGTCCAGATCGTCCAGCATCTTCTGTATGCCTTGGAACTCGCCGGTGTCTGGATCCTTGGGGTAGTCGCCGAAGCTGACACGAACGGATACGGAGGTCACCGTTGCGGTGCTACCCGTTACGGTGATGTCGCTTCCCGTCGACGGCGCGCTGGGAAGCCAGCCCCAATATGCCCTTGGCGAGCTAAGTCTCAAGGCCTTGAAAGCATCGCCGATGGTGTCTTTTACCATTTTTTCAATGAACTCTTTGGCTTTATCCCCCTCGTCCATTTTTGCGGTTAGCGTTATGGGGAGTTCGATGTTCAATTCATTAGTATCCGCATCGGCCGAATTCAC
>JAITCQ010000008.1 GCA_031283015.1 Candidatus Methanoplasma sp. | reverse complement strand
AGTGAATCAGCCCGTTCAAGCAGGGGTAGTCAAGTCTGGCCAACGACGCTAGGTTCAGGGCCTAGTCCTTAGTGGTCCGAGGGTTCAAATCCCTTCCCCTGCACTACCCCCTTCCGCTTCCGCGGTTCTTTTGGTGAGATGGCGTATTGCCTTCTGCGGCAACGCTTAATTCTTACATTTAGGTATTCCTAACTTTTATATACTTTTTAGGATATCCTAAATCATGGATAAGAATTGCGACTGCAGCAGCGCGGTCAGCTGCACCTGCGAAGGGAAGTGCGTCGGGAACGTATGTGTTCCGATGGACGAAGGTTCCTTCAGGTCGGAAAGCGGAGTGCCGCTGGTGACGGCAAAGGTAGGGGAGGGCGGAAAGATAGTCCGGGTCTCCGGGAAGCAGGACACAAGGAAGTTCCTCTGCGAGCTGGGGTTCGTCATCGGGGCGCACGTATCCGTCGTGAACGAGAACAAGGGGAACATCATCCTGGAAGTGAAAGGGTCCAGGATAGCGATGGACCGGGCGATAGCATCGAAGATCTTCTTTGCTCCCGCGTGAGGTTCGGAGATATAATGAAGGTGGAGTAATGGTCTTAAGGATAGCTTTGGCAGGGAATCCCAATTCCGGAAAGACCACGATGTTCAACCGGCTCACGGGCAACTCCCAGCAGGTCGGGAACTGGCCCGGAGTGACCATAGAGAGGAAAGAAGGCAGGCTCAAAGGCAATAAGGACACGATCATCGTGGACCTGCCGGGAATATATTCCCTTTCCCCGTACTCTCCGGAGGAGATAGTGTCCAGGGATTTCCTGCTCGAGGACAGGCCGGACGCGGTTATAAACATCGTCGACTCCGCGAACCTGGAAAGGAATTTGTATCTTACTACGCAGATACTCGAGGTCGGCATCCCCACGGTCATCGCGCTGAACATGATGGACGTGGCCGAGAAAAAGGGGATAAGGATCGACGTAGGAAAACTGTCGAAAGCTCTCGGCTGCGAGATCGTCGAGACCACCGCCCTCAAAGGGGACGGCGTCGAAGAGCTCGCGTCCGCCGCCGCATCAGCGGCGGGGACGAGGACAGAATGCAGGTTCCGTTACTCAAAGGACCTGGAAGGATACGTTTCCGCGGCGGAGGATCTAATACGCGGGCAGGTGCCCGAAGAAGCGGAGAGATGGTACGCACTCAAGCTGCTTGAAAGGGACGAGAGGCTGAAAAAAGACATCGATCCGGACCTTTGGGAGAAGATAGAATCTTTGGTATCTTCGATGGAAGAGAAAAGGGACAACGACGCGGACGGCATAGTCGCCGAGGAACGATACGCCCTGATCGGAAGGATCATCGGCGAAGCGGTCCACAAGGACGGCGAAAAGAAGAAGGAGACAAGGTCCGATAAGGTCGACAGGATAGTGATGGGCCGGCGGACGGGATTGCCTATATTTGCGGCGGTCATGTTCACGATCTATTTCGTTGCGATCGAGACCATAGGCGGATGGGGGACAGAGATCCTCGGCAATTATATCGGAGGTACGGTCATGCCCGCCGCGGAGGCATGGCTCACCGGCGCGGGCGTAGAGGACTGGATGATCGGGCTGCTGGTCGAAGGTATAATCGGCGGAGTTGGAGCCGTAATATCATTCCTTCCCCAGATGATCGTGCTGTTCCTGATGCTGGTCCTGCTCGAGGAGTGCGGATACATGGCAAGAGTGGCCGTCATAATGGACCACCTCTTCCGCAGGTTCGGCCTGTCCGGGAAGTCCTTCATATCGATCATGGTGGGAATGGGGTGTGGGGTCCCGGGGGTAATGTCCTCAAGGGCGATCAAAGGGGACGTGGAACGGCAGATAACCGCCATGACGGTGACCTTCATCCCATGTTCCGCAAAACTTCCCGTCATAGCCCTGATAGCCGGAGCGCTGTTCGGGCAGAGCGCCCTGGTGGCGGTGTCGATGTACCTCATGGGCATATTGTGCATATTGATGTCGGGGATCATCATGAAGAAATGGAGGTCCCTCTCAGGCGCCGTGCCGCATTTCATCATGGAACTTCCGCTGTATCATATGCCTCATGCGTTAAGCGTCGTAAGGACGACGGCGGAGAGAGTGTGGTCCTTTGTGAAAAAAGCGGGTACGTTCGTGCTGCTCGCCTGCGTGCTCATATGGTTCCTGTCCACATTCGATTGGGGCCTCAACATCGTGGACGCGGGGGATTCGATCCTGGCGGACATAGGCAACGCGTTCAGATGGATCTTCGTTCCCCTGGGATTCGGGGACGACTGGGAGTTCACCATGGCGACGTTCACCGGCATGTTCGCAAAGGAGAACCTCGTCGGAACGTTAGGCGTACTGTTCGGCACCGGAGAGGAGGGCGAGGAACTGTGGAACATCGTCGGAGGCTCGCTTACCCAGGCGGCGGGATATTCCTTCCTTCTGTTCAATCTCATATGCGCGCCCTGCGTCGCCGCGATAGGCGCGATGAGGAACGAACTAGGGTCATGGAGGAAGACGTTGAAGGCCGTAGCGTACCAGTGCACGTTGGCGTACGTGCTGGCTTTGATCGTCTATCAGTTTGCGGTCATCTTCTCCGCCGATGGCCCGGGGTGGGGGCTGATCCCCGCGTTGGCGGCGCTTGCAGGATTGATATACGTCCTGGCGGCGAAGGACCCCCTCAGATTCTTCAGGAGGAGGGAGACCGATGGTTAACGAGGCCACTCTGATAGCGGCCCTGGCAGTCGCGGCGGTGGTGATCCTCGCCGCTTACTACTCGCACAGGTCCCTGAAACGCGGCGAATGCGCGGGGTGCAGCGGATGTGGGAAGGGCAGGCCCGTTCGGGGAAAATGTCCGAAGGAGAAAGGGTGAGGTTCAGTTCCTCAACAATGACACGACGAGGAAGACCAGGATCAATGCGGTAAGCACCGTCGCGATCTTTACCCACTTCCAATCCTTTTCCGCTATCAGGCAGACGTAGGCGGTCAGGACGCCCGCGAACGGGGACGCAATGAGGATCAGGACCCCCGCCCGCATGATCCAGTCCCCATATTCTTGTTCGGAGAGGATCAGCCCCGTCGCGAGAACGGCGATCCCGGCGAAGAGGCAGTATCTCAGAACGTTTGACACGATATCGTTCATCTTCACAGTATACCACCCGCCTCAAGGAAAATTACGGCGGATATTGCCAAGAGCAATACCGAGAAGTATCTCCGCAGGGGTCCCGCGTCTATCCTTTTGGATATCCTCGTGCCGATGAACGAACCGAAGAACGCGCCGACGGCGATCGCAGCCGCATAATCCAAAAGAAGGTCCCCATGTATGAAATAAACGACGGCGCCGGAGAATGCGGTTATTCCGATCATGTAGCTGCTCGTAGCGGTGGCGACCTTGATCGGAATGTGCATGTGAACGTTCATCAAAGGGATCTTGATGGTCCCTCCCCCCACTCCGGTAAGAGAGGACAGCATGCCGGCGCCGGTGCATACCAGCAGGCCGCTCCCGACGTTCCTCACCTCGTACCTTTTCTCGGCTGGGTCCCTCTCATTCCTGTACGAGAAGACCATATCCCCGCCCTCCTCGGAATGTTCGATGATCCTCTCCTTTCTGAGCATCATGCTCGCCGCGCTGTATATCAGCACGCACCCGAATATCACGAGCAGGACCCAATTCTCGGCGTAGACCGCAAAGAGGGCGGCGACCATCGCGCCTATCGAGGTGGTTATCTCAAGCAAGAGACCCAGACGCACATTGGCGGCCCCCCTCCTGACATGGAACGCCGCCGCCCCGGTGGATGTGGAGATTATACCCACGAGACTCACGGCGACAGCTTCGCCGGCGGACAGATCGAAGAGTATTGTCAGCACGGGAATGAAGACTATCCCCCCACCGATGCCGAAAATGGTGCCAAGTGTGCTTGCGCAGATCCCGACGGCGATAAGAGCGAAGATCAGCATGGGCTCCATACATCCGAAAAGGCATCAGAATATTAAGGTTTGATGTGAAAGAATATATCGGAACGGCGCATTCGAGAGAATGTGCCCATAATACTCGCAAGATATTCGGAGATAGGACTGAAGAGTACGCCGGTCCGCGTCAAATTCGAGAATAGGCTCAGGGACAACATCATCTCGATGCTGGCCGGCGACCGCGTTGAAGCGCTCGTCACAAGGAAGGACTCCAGATTCTATATCGAGTCGGAGGATATCCCAGCGGCAGTATTGTCAACGAAAAGGGTGTTCGGTATCTCATCGTTATCCGTCGCCGACGTATGTTCCTCAGACATGGAGGACATAAAAACAACGGCGGCGGAGTACTCCCTGAACAGATTGAAAGAGGGGGAGTCCTTCGCGGT
>JAITCQ010000083.1 GCA_031283015.1 Candidatus Methanoplasma sp. | reverse complement strand
GCCCCCGGCAAAAAATCTTATCTTTTAACGGTTCTACACAAATGGGCCAGTGGTATAGCTTGGATAGCATAGGGGCTTCCGGAGCCTTAGACCCGGGTTCGAATCCCGGCCGGCCCGCTTCCATACTTCAGGACATTCGTACGCTGGATCAGATCTTCGCCCCGCAGCTGCGACAGAATTTCGTTTCGCTCTGAAGTTCCATGCCGCAGGCGGCGCAGCGCATCCTCTTTGCGTTCGGCTGCGGAGACGTTTTCAATTGTGTTTTGGCGCTCCACAATTCGGTCAGGCCTCGCTTCCACGCTTCAGGGTTCGAATGGATCACGCGCCCGGCGAAGTTCGCGCGGATGTATTGAAGAGACGGTGTGTGCTTGGCCGCCATGAAATAGTCGGCGTTCTCCGGGTTGCGCAGCTCTTTCTCGCTCAGACGCACCACTTCTCGCTTGAAATCGATGGCTTCCAGCGCGCGGTTCAGCCGTACGGCCGATTCGACGGGGTCGCCGTTCGTGCGGTAGACGAAGGTGGCGGCGCTCTCCCCCTCCTGGACGGCGAACTCTACCGCCGCATACTGCCCGTTGGGGGAAGGCGCGATCATCCAAAAGAGATATGGGTCGGGCGGAGCCTGGTCCGCCGGATCGCCGTCTCCCGTAGCGGGGTCGGCGTTCTCTGTGATGTCGTTCTCCTTGAAACCCACCCATATCTGCGCCGGATCGCATAATTCGGTGAACGCTTTGTAGCTTTCGGCGGCGCGGGTCTGAGAGATCTTCGATATTACTGCGGCTGCGAAGGACGGGGCTATCGCCGCAAGCTGCCCTATCTGCGCCGCGATGCCTTCTGGCATGATCTTGGAGATCTGCGAGGCCTGCGCCACCGTAAGGGTAGGATCGATATCTTTGACGATCGAGATCGACCTTTCCCGCAGCGCCCGGATCCGTTCCTCCAGAACGTCCGTGAAATAGGCGGTGCCGAGTCCCATTCTGGAAAAGACGTAGGTCTCGCCGGTGCTCAGCTTCAAAGTGAGCCCGTATTCGCTTCTTTCCAGTCCCGATGCAAAGCAAAGGGGAATGCGTCTCGCGTCGTCGTTCGGCGGCAGGGCGGTTATACAGTTCTCGTACACGCGGATCGGCGCTCTGACGCCGCCGACGTTCATCCCGTTTTCTGTGAAAAGATAGTCCCCGACCGCATTGGACACGGGGCTGCCGGACACGAAGAATGCGCGCAGGACCGCTTCGCAGTATGAACTGCAAAGCGCGTCATAGAAGGGCTGCGCCCACGATCCCATGCGTGAAAAAACGTAGTCACCAGCCTCTGTTCTGACCTTGACCACATAATCCGCGAACTCTATCGCATATATGTCGGCGAAGGGCACCTCCGCCGCGTCGAACAGCCCGGCGATCGTGAAAGAATTCTCTCCGATCGCTGCTTTTACCTCACCGTTCACGACCGGTGAGGTTACCAGCGCCGTATATCGCGTCGGAGGTTTCTCCCCCTTATTGGGTTCTTTGTCCACGGCATCATCCTCTTTGTTCGGATCCCGTTCTTCCGACGGCGGGCGCCGCCCGCCTCGGAAGGTCAGCCCAGTTTGCTGCCGCATCCGCCGCAGAACTTCGTTCCGGGCGGGTTGTCGTGCCCGCAGCCGGCGCATTTCCCGGTGGCGGGCGGAGCCGCAGCCTGTTGCAGATTCTCACCGCAATTGTTGCAGAAGCGGATGTTCACCGCATTCTTGGTGCCGCATTTCGGACATTCCTTTAGTTCCATCGAACCCCCGCAATTGTTGCAGAACTTGCCGGCTCCGGCAGGTTTGCCACAGGCGGGGCAGATGGTAGTCTTGCTTTCGATCTTGCCCTCCCATACCACAGCTTTGCTCCCGGCGTCGTCGATGTTGCGTTTCATCGCCTTTGCGTGAGCCTGCGCCACCGCGACCTCCTGGCGCGGAGCGCATGTGGTGCAGAGCGTTGCGTCCTCGTTCCAGCATTGGTCGCAGGCGTAGGTATTGCAACCGGGGCAGCGGTGGAAGTGCTGTCTCGCTTCATTCTGGGCCTTGTCGAAGGCCTGCTCGTGTTCCTTATGCCACTCCGGAGACTTTCCTTCGAACTGCTGGGACGCTATGTTGCCTCCCTGCGATGCGGTATTGCCCAAGGTCCTTGCCATACCGCCGGCAAGGTTGCCGACCAGGCCGGCGCCCTGACCCAGCAGACGGGATCCCTTCTTCTTTTTGTAGGTGTCTGACGTAATGAAACTGGATTTGAAGCCGTCCTTGCATATGTCGCAATCGAATACGAACTCGAAACCGGCGTCAGTGCTTTTGTCGTGATAATTCCGCGTGAAAGATTTCAGCATTTACTTCTTCCCCTTTGATTCTTTTATCAATTGTTTTTTCGCATCTTTGATAGGCTTGCCGCAGAGGGTGCATTTTGTGTTCTCAAAGTACTGCGGCTCTCCGCAGTATTTGTATCCGCAACGCACCGTAAGGGGTTTGCCGCAGGCGTCGCATTTTATGGCGCCTCTAAATGTCTGGCCGCCGCACAGAGGGCAGGTCGTCATCACTGCCCTCCCGCAGTCAGAACAGATCGCTTGTTCGCGCTGTATAGGTTTCAAACAGGATGGGCACTGAAACCCGAACGGGCCGTTGCTGGCGCATTTTGGGCAATAACGGCTGTCCCGCTCGATCATCTCACCGCAGTGGATACAAGGTTGCTTGTAGGTAGCCATGCTTTTCCGTATGTTATTAATTTATTATTATTCTTTGGCCCTTTTCGGAATGATTTCTCAACATTCTTCGGAATGGGTTTTTAACAACATCATCGGGCTTGGAAGTTAGAGGGCCCATTCTTTTTACTGAAATGGTCCTTTCGGGCAGACTATGGGCGTACATCCTGTCTGTAGAAAGTTATTTAAACTTCATCATCATACTATTATGATAGTCATAGTAGTATGTGCAATCACATACTAAACATGTCAAGCAAGGTGGGACGAATGGAAACAAGAACATCTGCCGATCTGTTGCGCGGGCATACGGACACCGTCGTACTGAGCGTGCTGCTGAAAGGCGATAACTACGGTTATGAGATCCATAAAAGCATAATCGACAGGCTCGCCGGAGAATATGAACTGAAGGAGGCCACGTTGTATTCCAGCTACAAACGGCTTGAATCCGACGGTTACATAATGTCATACTGGGGGGACGAGACGCTCGGAGGCCGGCGCAAATATTACCGCATAACCGACTCCGGCAAAGAGCTTTTCAGACAGAACAAGGCGGACTGGATCAAGACAAAGAAGATACTGGACAAAATATTGGAGGAATGAGAATGAAAGAAAAAGTTTACGTCGACCGTCTGTTCGCAGACTACGAGGATACTCCGGAGATCAGGGATTTCAAAGAGGAGATCGCGGGGAACCTCAGAGAGCGCGTCATGGAGCTCGTTTCCAAGGGGCTCGGCGAAGAAGAGGCCTTCGAAAAGGCCGCCGCTGAGCTCGGCGATATCACAGCGATCGCCGACAACGTCGGGAAAGGGAAGCGCAAAGAGGCCATCGGCCAAATGTATATGAAATCGAAGGTACCGG
Source organism: Candidatus Methanoplasma sp. (assembly GCA_031283015.1). Lineage (GTDB taxonomy): Archaea > Thermoplasmatota > Thermoplasmata > Methanomassiliicoccales > Methanomethylophilaceae > Methanoplasma. The sequence continues at coordinate 8,868 of JAITCQ010000083.1, read as the reverse complement.
TCACAAAAAGGACGGCGGGCGGGTTGGCGCTCGCTTCGGGGATGCTCTTTGTCGGCGTAGGCCTGATGCTCATCAACTACGTCAGCGAGTCCGGCGGGATGCGGTTCTATTACCTGTCCGCCATCCTGATAGCGGACGCCTTCGCTCTGTATGCGTACTTCGGTCTTACCCAAGAGACATCCGGGCATTACCCTATGAATAACAAGCGGGCGGCGGCGTACGGGACGATCCTCTTCTTCGGCGTTCTCGGAGAAGTGCTGGCGCTCGTGTTGTTCTTATTTGGCGAAATGGAGCTGGCCGCCGCTTTGGCGATAGAGTTCGTGCTGGTGTTCCCCGCAGTATGCGCTTTGATCTTCCTGATCGCGACTGGAATCGACCGTAAGAAGCCGTGGCTCAAGGCCATGACGGAACTCGAGGAAGAATTTGAGAAGGAGTTCTCGAACTGGACCGAAATGGTCGATCCCGTCAGAGCCGCGAGGTTCGGCGTAGCGTCCGGAGGCATGTGGTTCCTGACGGTGGCGCTGTTCGTCACGTTCTATTTCGTACTGGATTGGCCGCACTCCTGGATCGTGTTCCTCTTCGCGTTCGCCGCCCAGATATTCATGGCGGCGACGATATTCGGGAAGGCGGCCGCCCCCTCATGAGCAAGTCCGCGCGTTTCCGTCGGCGGCGGGACCAAAGACAAGTTCAAGGCGCAGTAAGAGGCGCGCTCTTCCGGTTTGAATGAAAACCCTTTTAATTTTTCATCTTTATCTGTTTTATATGGTACCCGAGAACGCTGCCGACTGTAAATGCCCAAAAACGGATTGCCCGCGCCACGGAAACTGCAACATGTGCGTGCCTTACCACCGCGACCAGAAAGGCGACCTGCCGTTCTGCCTCAGGCCGCTGGCGGTCAAGAGCTGAGAACATAGATTGATTAATCTTCGTTCTGTTACTCCCTCATGTATCTTACCAGGGACGAGGAGCTCATACTCGCGGGAGAAGAGGGCGAAAGCAGCCGGAAGGCCATGGAGCTCGTGGTGGCGCTCGGTAAGATTTACGGCGCGGAGGATCTGATCGAAATAACATCGGCGCACCTCTCCGGCGCTTCCTATAAGACCATAGGGGACGGCGGCCTGAAGTATCTGGAGGATATGGCGGAAGGCGGAGCGAAGGTATCCGTCCCGTCGACGCTGAACCCGATCGGTATGGACCGGGAAAGGTGGAGGGAGATGCATATCCCCCAAGCCTTCGCGGAGAAACAGCTGAGGATCATCGAATTATACAAAAGCATGGGCGTCTCGCCGACCTGCTCCTGCACCCCGTACCTTGGGGATAACGTTCCTTCCCTCGGAGACCATGTCGCATGGGCGGAATCTTCCGCGCTGTCGTTCGTGAACTCATACATAGGAGCAAGGACCAACAGGGAGGGGGGACCAGGCGCACTCGCCGCCGCCATACTTGGCAGGACCGCCAATTATGGCCTCCATATCGACGAGAACAGGAGGCCCACCGTCATCATAGAAGCGGAGACCGACGGCTCGGTGTTCAGCTACTCCATGCTCGGACAGGCAGTCGGGATGGCGGTCGGCGGCGGTATACCGTATTTCCGAGGTGTAGAGCCTACTGTCGACGACGCAAAGACCATGTCCGCCGCCATGGCCGCCTCCGGATCCGTCGCGTTATACCACGTCGAAGGGGTCACGCCGGAGGCCGGGAACTTCGACATCAGCGGACTGGAAAAAGTGTCCGTCGGAGCGAAAGAGCTCAGGGAAGCATACGACAAGCTGAACACGGCGGATGATATCCAGCTGATAGCGCTGGGCTGCCCCCATCTCAGCAGGAAAGAGATGAAGGACATCGCCACGTTCCTCAAAGGAAAGAAAAAGAAGAACAAGGACGTCGAGATCTGGTTCTGCACCTCTTCGAAGATACGGGCGGAGTGCGCGGATGAGGTGAAGATAATGGAAGAATTTGGCCCGGTGCTGGCCGACACATGCATGGTGGTCGCTCCGATCGAGGGGATATTCAAGAGGACGGGAACGAACTCGGCGAAAGCCGGCAATTATCTTCCCACGCTGTGTTCTCAGGACGTTGTCTGCAGGGATATCCTGAAACTGATGGAGGTCGTGCTTTGATACTGCGGGGAAGGGCGATCTCTCCCGGGAAAGCAGAAGGCAGGGTCCTGAAACTGAACGGGACGTTCAGCTTCCTGGGAGGGGTCAACGCGTCCACCGGCGATCTCAACACGGGAGAAGGCAACGTTGCGGGGAAGGTGTTCGTATTCAGCGGCGGCAAGGGAAGCACCGTCGGTTCCTTCGTCATGTACGATCTGATGGTCCACGGCAAAGCGCCGGCGGCCGTTGTGAACAGAGCGGCAGAGACGATAGTCACCACCGGGGCGGTGATATCCTCGATACCGATGGTGGACAGGATCGACATCGACCTCCTTTTTAACGGCGACGAGGTCACCGTCAACGGCGACGAGGGTACCGTCGAGATAAAGGGAACGAGGATGATCAGAGTGGTGTCCTCAGCTCTCCTGAACGAGAGCGGAAGGATCCTCCTTCTGCAGCGTCCGGACAACGCCCGGTCGTTCCCGGGAACCAGGTCGCTCGTTGCCGGGAAGATCGAGGCCGGCGAAGACATCGAGAGCGCAGCCGTAAGGGAGATATTCGAGGAGACCCAGATACACGTCTCAAAGCCCGCCGCAAGCATGCCGCCGATATACGTCCGGGAGGGGGACATCGTCTGGGAGGTCTATCCCTTCCTTTTCAGAGCGGGAGACCAGGAACCGATACTCAACAAAGAGAACGTAAGCTGCGGGTGGGTCGCGCCGGACGAGATAAAGAACGATCGGTCGGTGGTGCCGCAGACAAACGACGTAGTGAAAAAGATGTTAAGGTCGATAGCCGGGCAGCAGTGAGAACAACCTAAGTCCCCGCATTTGAGTTATAGACAGATCGCGACAGGCAAAAAGTCCCTCTGTAAACCTGCCAAACAGCGCAACAGATATCCTTTTTCAGCATACTGACATAGTGCTGGAACATCACAACCATAGCTATGAGATCGGTCAGGAGGTCAGTGGGCCAACCGTAGCGCTTTGCTTTTTGGTACAGAACTCTCGTTCAACAGGATCTTTGCATTTCTTCATTATGACCACATTTTTGGTCCAGCCTATTTCTGCAATCAACGATTGCATAATTGCCTTTGAAAGTTCTGCCACTGATGGTGGCAGAATAGCATTCTGCAAATAATTGGCGTAGAAGTTCCGCATTCTTCGGAGGTTACGGGCCGAAACCCATGAACATCGGGAAACCCGTTTGCAGTTCTAAAACGAGAATTCAGGAAAACAATTTTTCGGCATGCGTGCATCAGATGCTCATTCAGCAGAAATATTTTTGTTCTGGGTATATTTCAGGCAATTGATGTAATTCCGTACTTTTGGTCAATTCGGAGACCCCCCTGATAGGTTCTTAAACCAGAGTGGGAATGGAGACTCGCCGTTAGGATGGGAAGCCCCGGTTCGGAGTCTTCCCGAGAGACGGCGAACCGGGACCACCAGGCAGGAGGTGATAACATAGCTTCCGAGTCCGGGAACGGCCCAACAGTCCGTATCCGAATCAGGGACGTGATCGTTACGATCCGCACCTGATCCGATACGGGGCGCTTGATCCACGTTACGGATCCGGCCCCCTTCGGGGGACCGTCACTTCTTCCGCCATAGGTTTATCCTTCTGCATCCTTAAAAACCCTCCTGCCCGCAGAATTCCGAAATCATACGCAGGCAGTAAAAAGGTTGGAACGGGGGCCGCGCCCCCGTTTTACTGTTCCGCCGAACTTATCCCGATGACGATCTCCTTCCCGGTGACGTCCCAGGTCTTCACTTCATCTCCGCCGGGGCTGTCCGTGAAGACGAGCTTTTTCGCCCTGACCTCCGCTGCGATATGCTTCTCCCAGCTCCTGAAAAGGTCTGCCAGATAAGGTTCGGCGCCCACATCGCAGTTGATGTACTGCTCGACGTTGAGCTTCATGTCCTTCCTCATCTGCTGTATCCTCCTGATGAGCTCCCTCGCGTAGCCTTCGGCCTCTATCTCGGGGGTGACGCCGAAGTCGATGTATATCATCCCGCCGTCGAACTCCGCGCTTTCGAGGCCCTCGATGCCGTTCTCCGCGTACTTGATGCTCTTTATGTTCCCCTGCTGCGACAGGACCTCCTCGAATACCGACACGGAACGGTTGATGTCCTTCCCGCCGCAGATGAATATCTGCTTCAGAGGCCATCTCAGCTTGCTCCCCATCTTCGCCCTCTCCGCGGCCACCACCTCGATGATGTTCTGGACTAGGTACATGCTTCGTTCCAGTCCCTCGTTGACGAGGGACTCGTCGCATTTTACCCAATCCTCCATGTGGACGGACGCCCTCGTACCGCCCATGTGCTGATACACCTCCTCGGAGATGTGCGGCGTCAGCGGCGCCAGCAGCAGGGCGGTGCTCATGATGGAATTGTGCAGCACGAAGTATGATGCCATCTTGTCCTCGTATGAATCAGATCCTTCGCTCCAGCTCCTGTCCCTGACCAGACGGACGTACCAGCGGGAGAGGTCCTCCATTATGTAGTCCTCAAGCGCCCTCGCCGCCTTGTGCAGTTCTCTCGATTCGAGTCCGCGGGTGACGGCGTCCTTTACCTTCTCTGTCCTCGAAAGCATCCACATGTCCTCGTTTCTCAGGCTCCTGCGTACGCCTTCCGGCGTATGGGCGGACGGGTCGTAGTTGTCTATGTTCATGTAGGTGGAGGCGAAGTTCACCACGTTCCAGTATGTGTTGAGCACTTTCCTTGCGTTCTTCGGGCCGTCCTTCTGGAACGCGGTGTCCTCCCACGGCGCGTTGGCCTTTATCAGGTACAGCCTCAGGGAGTCCGCTCCCAGCTCGTTTATTATTTCCAGCGGCTCTATCACGTTGCCGTCGGATTTGGACATCTTCTGCCCCTTCGGGTCCAGCACCCATCCGTGCATCATGACCTCGTCGTAAGGCGCGCGGTCGAAGGAGACCGTCCCGGCCCCCAGCTGGGTATAGAACCATCCTCTGGTCTGGTCGTGCGCCTCTATGATGAATCTTCCGAAGCCCCACTTCTCGAATTCGTCCTTCGACGCGGGATAGCCCATCTGCGCCCACGCCGCCACGCCCGAGTCGAACCAGACGTCGAGGACGTCCTTGACCCTGCGCATCGGCGACCCGCATTTCTTACAGGTGAACGTGACATCGTCGATCCACGGCCTGTGGGTGTCCATCCCGTCCTTATACCCGGATCCTTCGTGCAGGTCCTCGTATTGTCCGACCACGTGCATCTCCCCGCAGCCGCATTCCCAGACGGGCAGGGGTATCCCCCAGTATCTCTGGCGGGAGACGCACCATTCCCTCGCGCCCTCCACCCAGTTCTTCTCTCTGGAACCTCCCGCCCATTCCGGGACCCATTTCACGCGGTCGATCTCGCCGAGCATCTGGTCCTTTATCTCGGGTATGCCGATGAACCACTGGCGGGTGTTCCTGTATATGATGGGGGTCTTACATCTCCAGCAGTGCCCGTATCTGTGCTTCTCCCTGCCGGAATTGAAAAGCAGCCCTTTCTCGCTAAGATATTTGACTATGTCGTCGTTCGCCGCCCTTACCTTCTTGTCGGCCATCATCGGGAAGCCGTCGGTGAACCTTCCTCCTTCGCCCACCGGGCAGAACGGCTCTATCCCGTATCTTTTTCCCGTTTCGTAATCGTCCGGGCCGAACCCCGGCGCGGTGTGCACCAATCCCGTGTTATCCTTTTCCACATAATCCGCGTTCAGGACCTTGAATGTCCAGCGGTTCCTCTTGAGGTGCTCCGGGCCGATATCGAACGGCGGTATGTACTCAAGGCCTTCGAGATCCTTCCCTGTGAAGCGTTCGATCGCTTCGAACTTGTCGTACCCTCCTTTTTTGGAGACGTACTCCGCCTGCGACAGCATGCATATTATGATCTCCTCGCCCTTGGTCCCGGAGAGCCTGACCTTCGCATACTCGAAGCCGGGGTGGGCGGCCACCGCCATGTTGGACGGGAGCGTCCAGGGGGTCGTGGTCCAGATCACGAGCGATACCTTATTATCGGATGCGAGGGGGAACCTTACCATTATCGAGGGATCGGTCTCATCCCAATACTCTATCTCCGCCTCGGCCAGCGCCGTCTCGCATCTCGGACACCACGTGACCACTTTGCTGGCCGGCCCAAGCAGCCCCTTCTCGTACGCCCGGCGGACGGTCCACCACGCCGACTCGATGTAGTCGAGTTTTATGGTCTGATAGGGGGCGTCCCAATCCATCCACACCCCGAGCTGCTTGAACTGCTCGGTCATGCTTCCCCTGAGCTCGATGGCGAACCTCTTGCAGGTCTCAACGAACTTATCGATGCCGAACTCCTCTATCTCTTTCTTAGAACGGACGCCTATCTTCTTCTCGACCTGCACCTCGATGGGAAGGCCGTGCATGTCGAATCCCGGCTGGTCGCGAACGTTATATCCGTTCATCCTGAGATATCTGATCATTATGTCCTTCAGGGTCTTGTTCATCGCCGTCCCGAGGTGGATGGACCCCGTCGTGTACGGCGGGCCGTCCAGGAAATGGAACCGCTCCCCTCCGGACCTGAACTCTTTCGTCTTCTCATAGACCTTGCCGGAGGCCCAGAATTCCCGGATCTCCCTTTCTATAACCGGCGCATCATAGTTCGCGCGGACCTGCTTTATCATCGCTAATCCTCCCTCGCCCGGTATATCTTGCCGGACGGTAAGACGCAATAGGCGTTCCGATTAAATACTTACGCGCCGCCGCGGGGAGCGCGGCAGGTGTGCAGTGTCCGGAACGCCTCACGGGGCTTCGCGACATCGTAATGTCTTATCCATTCGGACAAAAATAAAGGGGGCCGCATCAATGAAATATCAGCATCGGAGCTGGAAGAACGGCCCATCTATTCCTCCTTTCATCCAGTCACATTTTGTACATATTTTTTGACATCAAAAAACAAAAAAATCAATATTTTTTGACATAAAAAAATTGAAAAATCAATATATTTGGACATTGAAAAACTAAAAAATCAATATTTTCGGACATACGGAACCGCTTACGACAGCCTCATACGCCAAACGTCAGAACCAAGAGTCCAGGCTGCGCTGGCTTTTCTTCGACTTATTGTTCTTCCTCGCCGCGTCGATCCTGTCCAGGGCGTTCTCCACCCTCTCTCTGGAGAAGTCGTATCCTTCCAGCATCTCGACGGCCTCCTCCCTTCTGATCTCGGACGGGGCGGTGGAATAATCGTCGCTGTACTTACTGTTCAGGAAGATGTCCCGCACCTCCTGGTAGGACGGGATGTCCGTACCAAGGTGTCTCATCGCCCCTTCCAGGCCGCCGTGGTCCTTTATGAGCTTCAGGCTCTTCTTCGGCCCTACCCCCGCTATCCCCGGGTTGAAGTCCGTTCCGATGAGGATGCACATGTCCACAAGCTGCTCCCTGGTCACGCCGAGCATGTCCAAGAACCCCTGCGAATCGACTATCTCAGTTCTCACATCCTTGTATTGGTCCTTTCCCGGGACCTTCCTCCTGCCGGTGATAGTCATGTTCCGTATCAGCGTCCGGGTCCCGAAAAGTATGGAGTCGAAGTCCTGCGACGCCGACGCCCAGACGTCGCCCTTCGAGCACATGTACGCGGCCTGGGCCTCCCCGTCCGACGGAGCGTTGATGATCGGGAGGCCGAGATAGGATATCAGCTCTTTCGACGACTCCCTGATCTCGGAGGTCATCCTGGATGTCTGCTGCGCCTTGGAGAACGCTTTCTTGAGGTCGCCTTCCTCCACCGCATACTCCCACTCGACCGCTGCTTTCTCTCGTCTTTCCTTCCTTTCGGCGAGCACCGCCCTCTTCAGGTCGTGAGGGGGTCCGTCGAACACGAAGGAAGGCTCGATACCCTGGGCGATGAGGTTGGATGTTCTGTACAGAATGCCGGAAAGGTGGGACGTCACCCTCCCCGTTCTGTCGCAGAGCGGCGACCCGTCCGGCTGTCTGATGATCGAAAGGAATTGGTAGATCGTGTTGTAAGCGTCCACGGCTACGCTCTTGCCCTCAAGCTCGGACAGCTCCGCTGTTCGAGGTTCTGTGAGTCCGGAAAGGTTGACCCCCATGAGATCATCCTTCCGGGTCCGGCCCGTATCCTTTCCAAAGAGCGATCTCTTCTCTCATGTCCCCGAGACCGAACAGGGAACTCCCGGCGGCGAGCACCGTTGCCCCTGCGTCGACGCATCTCTTTCCCGTTCCGCGGTTGATCCCGCCGTCGACGGAGATCTCCAGCCGGGGGTTTTGGGATCCGGCGTAATCTTTCAGATAGGAGATCTTGGAGAGACCTATCTCCTGGAAACTCTGCCCGCCGAAACCGGCCTGCACGGTCATCACCAGAACAAGATCCACCAGGTCCAGGTACGGGTCCAGGCTTTCGACCGGGGTCCCGGGGTTCAGGGTGATCCCCGGCCTTACGCCGAGGTCTGCGATCCTCTTCAGGGCTTCTTTCGTATCCCCGGATGTCTCCACGTGCACCGTGAGCATGTCGGAACCTGCCTTTGCGAACGCGTCCACATATCTTATTGGGTCTTCGATCATAAGGTGCACGTCGAAGGGCATTTTCGTCTCTTTCCGAATGGACGCGATCACCGGCGGCCCGAAGGTGAGGTTCGGCACGAACATGCCGTCCATCACGTCAAGGTGCGCCCAGTCCGCACCTGCGGACTCTATTCTTCTTATCTCCTCTCCGAGTTTGGAGAAATCGGCCGAGAGCAGGGACGGTGCGACCTTGGTCATACCGAGGCTATCGTTCTTCTC
>JAITCQ010000066.1 GCA_031283015.1 Candidatus Methanoplasma sp. | reverse complement strand
CCCATGAGATAGCCGGCGGTGGTGATCGGCCCCCAGGACAGCCCGCATATGTGGAGGTCCTCCTCAAGCATCCTGCTCGTCTCTTCCAGGCCTTTCACCATCACCTGCGTGAAAAGCGGACACTCCTTCGCTACGTTCGGATCGAAGAACGCAAGCTCGTCCACGTCCTCCGCACTCTTCACCGGATGTTCCTTGATGTATCCGTAATCGTCCTCTGGGAACTTCACCTTCATCCCGAGATCGGCGAACGGCACCTGCGAGTCCAGCACCGGTTTCACGAAGTCCGATAACGTTTTCATGGAATAGTCGATGGAGACCCTCGCCGATATTTTCGGGTCCTTTCTCGCCTCTTCGACGGTGAACCCCGCGCTCCTCGCCGCCGTTACAAGCGCAAAGTTGTTTACCGGCGTCCTGCCGGTTACTTCATGGTCTAAAGCGGATCTTATGCATTCCCGGTGTCCGGCGTCCTTCATCATCATCCCTCATTTATTATTATTACTATTTAGTATATTGATCACCGAGCGGGTGAACTCGGCGGTCGTCGCCGTCCCGCCGACGTCCGGCGTGACGGCTCCCGTACTGTAAACGTATCTTACCGCTTTTCTAATTTTCTCCGCTTCGGATGACATCTCAAGATGGTCCAGCGCCATTGCGCCCGACAATATCGTGGATGTCGGGTTCGCCGCGCCCGGTTTGATCATCTTCGGGTTCGGGCCGTGCATTGGTTCGAACAGGCCAACGTCGTCGCCGATGCTCCCCACCGGCGTCAAGTAGCCGCCGCCGACCATTCCCGCCGCCATCCCCGCAAGAACAGTCCCGTAGATGTCCGTCGATACTATGACATCCATAGAAGACGGGTCCTTGACAAGTTCGGACGCCGTTTTGTCCACTTCCATATCCTCTATGAGGAATCCGGACCCCGCAAGCTCTTTGTAAAAGACCTCGACGAACATCCCGTCCAACACGGGGAATATGCTCGCTCTGTGCGCACAGGTTATTTTCTTGCGGTTCATCGCCGCCGAGAGACGTATCGTCTTCCGGAAGAGCTTCATGCAACTTGTCCTCGACAGGAACTTGTGGGTGTCCACGCCGTCAAGGGATTCCGTCTCGTGCACATTCAGGAGCGCGTCGTGGTTTCCGTTGATCACGAGCAGGTCCACCCCTCGGATACCGATGTCTTTGCAAAGAGGGAAGAATTTCCTTACAACTGAGTACAGATTCAGCTGTTTCTTCAATACCCTCACGGGATTCCGGTAGTTTCTGTCGGAGAACACATCCATCACTCCGCCGGTTATTATCGCGTCGGCTTCGGCCGCCAGGCCGACCGTCTCCGCCGGAAGGTATTCGGAGGTCTTCACGAACGCGGACCGACCGATGTCGCCGTATATGATCTCCACATCGTCGACCGCCGCCTCCAGGATGCTGACTGCGGACGACGTGACATCCGGCCCTATGCCGTCCCCAGGAAGCACTAATATCCTTTTCATCGGAATCAGATCCTGCTGATCACTCCCGCATATATCATCGGGAGGGTGATGGTGGCGTCGCCTTCCACCGTCATCTTCTTGGCGTCCGCCTTCACCTTACCCCAGGACACCGCCTCCCTTATGCGCGCGCCCGACAGCGATCCGTCGTATTCCTCGGCCGTCGTAAGGTATATGCAGTAATCGAGCCCCCCTCTGAACTGGCTCCACCAGATCACGTGGTGTTTGGATATCCCGCCGCCGATGATGACCGCCCCGGCGGTCTTCGCGTTGTTGGTCATCTCGCTCAGCATCTGCTCGTCGCCGAAAAGGTCTATGCGCAGTTTCCTGTGTGTCTGATAATACATCCAAAGCTGGCATCCGAACGACCCGTCCGTTATTCCCGGGACCACGATCGGAACTTTCTTCTTATGGCATTGGTACAGGAGGCTGTCCTCGTCGTTCAGCCTTGATCCCACCGCGTCTATTATCTCCCGCGTCGTTAACGACTGCGTCTCCGCGAATATCTCGTCGAACATCGGCAGGAGGTTCTCTTCGAGCACCGCCCCGTAGCATTCGTCCGGCACCAGAACATTTCCGAGCCTGCTGATCTCGTACTTGTCCCTAAGCATCTCGTCGTCCATCATGAAGTCGCCCTTGTAGTATTCGGCGTAGCTTCTGGACAAATCGTGATCTAAGGTCCCGCAGGTGGTGATAATAAGATCGACAAGACCATTCTTGACCATGTCGACGATCACTCCCCTCGTTCCGGTCGCCATTATACAAGCGGGGAACGACAATATCTTCAGACAATCCTTGTCCTTGACCATGGCCTCCAGGATATCGGCCGCGTCGGCCAGTTTCTGGGCGGTGAATCCTCCGGACCCGCTCATCTCTCTCAGCAATCGGTCAGCGGACATGTTCTTTGTTATTTTGATGTCTTTAACAGGGATCAGATCCAGTTCCTTCATTTCAGCAACCTTTCCTATGTTATGTCCAAGCCTTGCTCCATTTAAAATCTGTCGGTATTTCGGGAAACCGGTCGCGGTCCCGCAGGGACTGCAGACGTCCCGATGCGCCCTCTTCATGAGGGATAATAAACATAATTAACCCGGAGGATATACGCAGAAGACGGGATGCATCTATGGAAAATCAGGTCACTGAATGGAAGGTCAAATGGGACAATGACAATCTGAGAACGATCGCCGCCTTCGCAAACAGCGGCGGAGGGAAGATGATCGTTGGAATAAAGGACAACGGCGAGGCCGTCGGAGTTCAGAATCCGAAGAAGCTGCTGACCGAGATCCCCAACACCATCCGAAACACCCTCGGTTTCTCCGCCGATGTCCGTGATGTGACGGAGAACGGAAAGACGATCATAGAGATCACGGTAAAACCGCAGGACGATCCCAAAAGCCTGAGAGGCATATTCTATGTGCGTTCGGGAAGTACGACCGTTGAGTTGGAAGGGACCCAACTGAGGCGGTTCATTTTGAAAGATATGTCCTGGACAGACCTCCCAGCCAACAAGATCAAGATGGAAGAGCTGTCGCAGGATGCTATAGACACATTTGTGAAGATGGGAACGATATTGGGCAGAATGAGCCCGTTGGCAAAAGAAAGCAGCAACGAATCCTTGCTGAGACGCTACAAGCTGATGGACGACGAGGGTCTGCGCAACTCGGCCGCGATCCTGTTCATGGAATATCCGGCAATGGTATGCTACGCCGCAGCGGTCAAGATAGGAGCCTTCAGCGAAAACGACCGCCTGCTCAGGCACGATAAGATAGATTGCCCGGTGATCTTGCAGCCCGACCGCGTGATGAACGTGTTGCTCAACAAATACATATTGGGGACCGACGACGTCGAGCTGGCAAGGAGGGTCACCAGATATCCCTATCCCGTAAGAGCTCTTAGGGAGGCTGTGATAAATGCCATTTCCCACAGGGATTTTTCTAGCGTAACGGAGACATACATACGCGTTTATCCAGACCATGTCAGCATATCCAACCCAGGAATGCTTCCGGCCGGTTGGACAGAGGGCGATCTGTTCAAAAAGCACGACTCTAAACCGGCGAACCCGAACATCGCCGAAGCATTCTACGACGCAGGGCTCATCGAAGGCTGGGGCGCAGGGGTTGAATTGATCCGGAGAGAGTGCGAAGCGATGGGCCTTCCTCAGCCCGAGTATGTTTTGGAACGGGGCAGAGTGGAGATCACATTTAGGCTTCCGCCGAAGGCGCCCACCGAGAAGATCCCCGAAAAGGCAGATGCGGCGGATGGCCTGAAAGTGATTGAACTCAGAGTGTACAATATAATAACAGAGGGAAACGCCACTACTAGAAGAGAGATAGCTGAGTTAATTGGAATGTCTGATTCTGTCGTCAAAAGAGCGATTGCAAGTTTGACCGAGAAAGAGTTGATAAAGAGAATAGGCAGTAACAAAGACGGGAGATGGGTTAAAATAGCAAAATAATGCCTGTTGCCTACACCAATGAAAAATAATAAGACCCGATAAAGACCCGATAAAGACCCGATAAACTTTGTCCGTTCAATGCCTCGGTGAGTGCTTTGTGTAGAAATAGCGAACCTCTCTGCGAGCGTAACATCAACGCATAGGGTCAAAGACCAAGTGCTGTGACAGGAGAACCGTGTGAAGAGGCCGGCCCGTAAGGGGCCGCTCGGCACATGATAACAGCAATATTATACGCATGAACTGATTTCATAGGCGTGTTGATGGTAGCGCGGGACAGACCCTATTCGGAACTCAGGGACGGCCTTAGGGGAAAGAAGGTCGCGATATGGACTTGTAACACATGTGCCAGACTGTGTTTTGACATCGGTGGGTCGGAATCCGCGGAGAGACTTGCGTCCGCCCTCAGGAAGGACGGCATAGAAGTCCTGGGGGTACTGCACACCGCCGCTTCCTGTCTGGAGAAAAAGGTCCGGGAGAAGTATGACGAAGAGATCATAGGCGGCGCCGACGTGATCCTCTCGCTGACCTGCAACATAGGGGCGCTGTGCGCGGAGAGGGCCTTCGGCAAAGAGGTCCTGAATCCTATCGCGACGGTCGGCGTCGGGTTCGTGGGCGAGAACAGAAGGATCTTTGTCTGCGAGGAGAAGGACGGTGTACTCGTTGTCAAGGGGCTTATCGAAACCGCCGAGGAAAAGGGACTTTGGTGCGACCCATACGTTTAAATGACAGCCCAGTAACCTTTAACAATTATATAGGAAGAGTGGGTATGGAGTTGATATAGGGGTTAAACCAAAATGATAGACATACTGGATTTTAACAATATGCTTTTCATGATCCCCGTCGCAGCGGTCGTTGCGCTGATATTCGCCCTGTATTTCTTCAGGAACATCTGGTCAAGGGACAAAGGAACTCCCGAGATGCAGAAGATATCCGACGCGATCGAGACTGGCGCCATGGCATACCTGAGGCGTCAATACAAGACGATAGGGATGATAAGCATAATCCTGGCGGTCGTTATAGCGGTCGTCGGCTTCGCCACAGAAGGCGGAGACATAGCCAAATATCTGAACTACAAGGTGGCCGCGGCCTTCCTTATCGGAGCAGGGTTCTCCATTCTTTCCGGATACATCGGAATGAGGGTCTCGGTCAACGCCAACATCAGGACGGCCAGCGCCGCGAAGAAGTCTTTCAACGACGCCTTCGTCTGCTCGTTCCGCGGAGGCGCGATATCCGGTATCGCGGTGTCGCTGCTCTCCCTCGGCGGGCTGTTCGCCGTTGTTGTGGTATATAACGCGTTCATCGGCGGGGACGGCATGACGCCCACGCTTCACGCGGTCGTAGGATATGCGTTCGGAGCATCCTTCGCCGCGCTGTTCGCCCAGCTCGGCGGCGGTATCTATACCAAGGCCGCCGATGTCGGCGCCGATCTTGTCGGAAAGGTCGAAGCGGGGATACCCGAGGACGACCCCAGGAACCCGGCGGTCATAGCCGATCTCGTCGGAGACAACGTGGGCGACTGCGCCGGCCGCGGCGCGGACATATTCGAGTCGACCGCGGCGGAGATCATCGGTTCGATGGTCATCGGTACCGCGGTGGTCGCGACCGCCCCCACCCTTCTTTCTGACAACTGGATATTCCTGCCGCTTGTGCTCATGGCCTTCGGGCTCATAGCGTCCCTTATCGGGATCAGCGTGGTCCGCATAAAGGACGACGACGCGGACGTCTGCAAAGCGCTCAACGTCGGATACTATCTGACAATAGCGCTCGTTCTTGTGTTCCTTGCGATCAGTACGTACCTGCTGCTCCATGAAGAGATACCCGACGGATGGTACTTCTTCTTCGGATGCGGTATCGTGGGAATCGCCCTCGGACTTGCCATAGTGTACCTCACGCAATACTACACTGGAGACCACAAGCCCGTGAAGAGCATAGCGCAGGCATCGGAGACCGGACCCGCCACCAACGTGATCTACGGGATCTCGATCGGAATGGAGTCCACAGTGCTCCCCATGATCTGCATCGTGATAGCGATTATCGCCACGTACGTCCTCGGCAATGCCGCGGACCCCAACGGATGGGATCTCCTCAAAGATGGCGTATCCACATACGGTCTGTACGGGACGGCGGTGGGCACCATAGCGATGCTCGCCTCCTCCGCGTTCATACTTGCTGAGGATACCTTTGGCCCCATTACGGACAACGCCGGCGGCATCGTCGAGATGTCGGACCAGCCGGAAGAGGTAAGGAAGAGGACCGATAAGCTCGATTCGGCAGGCAACACCACCAAGGCCCTGACGAAAGGATACGCAATGGCGTCCGCCGCTCTCGCGGCGTTCCTACTGTTCGCGGCGTTCTTCGAGATCGTCGCCGAGATAAAATCGGAGCACACAGGCATCCACGTTCCTCTGGCGGACGTTTTCAACGTTAACCTCGGAGACCCGCTGATATTCGTCGGCGGCCTGGTAGGCATAGTGCTTGTGGCGTTCTTTGCCTCCCTCGCGATCCGCGCCGTCGGAACGGCGGCCGGCGAGATGATAGAAGAGGTCCGCAGGCAGTTCCGCGAGGACAAGGGAATAATGGAAGGAACCTCCGATCCGGACTACGCCAAGTGCGTCGACATAGCGACGCGCGGCGCGCTCAAAGCGATGGTGGTCCCCGCCCTGCTCCCGATACTTGTGCCGGTGGTGTTCGGTATCATCTACCGCATAGTGTTCCCCGAAATTGCCTTCATGGCGGTCGGAGCGCTCATAATGGTCGGCACCGGTATCGGCATCTTCATGGCGAACTTCCTAAACAACGGAGGAGGGGCCTGGGACAATGCAAAGAAGTACATCGAGAGCGGCAACCACGGCGGAAAGAGGTCGCCCGCGCATGCGGCGGCGGTCGTCGGAGACACCGTCGGGGATCCGTTCAAGGACACCGCGGGGCCGTCGATCCACGTGCTCGTGAAGCTGCTGTCCACGATCTGCCTGGTCACGGCAGTGCTCTTTGTGGTCGTTTAAACAAATTAAGAACAAGCGGGCGCAAGCCCGCATTCAAATTTTTCATATATTCCAAGCAACATCGAGATCTTTTTTCAGATATGCTTTGGATACATTGGCGGTCCTTTAAAAAGTATTACTTATACGCGGGCGTAAGAATGGATTTATATACGATTGCTTTAATCCCTGCATCCAAGAGGACCCGCTATGTATATGCTGACAGAGGCTGAGAGGATCGTAAGGATCCCGCCGTCGAAACT
>JAITCQ010000064.1 GCA_031283015.1 Candidatus Methanoplasma sp. | reverse complement strand
CGTTTCGGGAACAGGTATTTCGATTCGGTAAAGCCGTGGGCGTTAATAAAATCAGATAAGGAACAATGCGGCAAAGTGATGAACAGCAACCTCAGGATAGTGAAAGCTCTCGCCGTGATGGCCTGGCCGTTCATGCCCTCCTCGTCAGAGAGGATCTGGGGATACTTGGGATACGAAGAGGGAATAGAGAAGAGCGGAATGGAGGCGGTATTGTTCGAACTCCCCGTCGGGAGGGCGCTCCCGGAGCCGGCCCCGGTATACAACAAAGTTGAAATTGAGGTCTCCGGGGAGGATGAGAACGGCGGGGAAGCCGCCGCGGAAGGAAGTTCCTTTACGGATTTCAGAGGTCTTGACCTCCGCGCAGGCAGAATAATAAGCGCGGAAGACCACCCGGACGCAGAGAAACTGTTCGTCCTGAAGATCGACATAGGCGAAGAAGCGCCCAGACAGATAGTCGCCGGGCTGAGGGCCTATTATTCAAAAGAGCAGATGGCGGGGAGGAACATAATCCTGGTGTCCAATCTGAAGCCCGCAAAGCTGAGAGGGCTGACGTCCCAAGGGATGCTTCTCGCGGCGGACGACGAGGCGATGGGAGGAACATCCGTCCAGCTGCTGAGACCGTCAAAGAATGTCCCGCCTGGAACGAAGATGAACTCAGGATTGGACAATTCCTCTTCGATGATAGAATATAAGGATTTCCAAAAGGTCAGAATGATCGTTTCCAGAGTGTCTGACGGAAAGATCCTCTGCAGTTCGAAGAAGATCGAACTCCCCGAGGGGGCGCCGGAACGCATAGCACTGATCGTAGACGGCGACAGCGTGATGGAACTGAGCGACGGCAGAGGATGCACCGCGACGGTCGATAACGAGATCATGGATGGAGCAAGTATCAGATGAGAGCGGATCTGCATATACATTCGAATTTCTCCAGCGACGGGAAGTCCGCCCCGGACGAGATAATCGAGGCGGCCGTCAGTGCGGGGCTCGGATGTATATCGATAACCGACCACAACAGTTTCGAAGCCTATGATCTAGTCAAAGATAACGGGAAAGTGATCGTCATACCCGGAATAGAGGTGTCGTCCAAGGAGGGGCACATACTCGCTTACGGGATCGACAGGGACATCCCCCGGGGTATGTCAGTCGACGAGACGATCGCCGCGATCCATGCGGCGGGAGGGGTCGCGTTCGCGGCGCATCCTTACAGATGGTGGTCGGGCCTGGGGGAGAGTAACACCGTCGAGAACGATTTCGACGGCATCGAAGCCATGAACGCAAGGTCAACCGCTTCAAGCAACAGGAGGTCTGAGGCCCTTGCAGCCCGCATCGGGAAACCCGTATCCGCAGGAAGCGACGCCCATACCCCGGACCATATCGGGGACGGCATCGTGGAGCTTCCAGACGGAATCGCGACATGGCAGGACGCTTTGGACGCGATCATGAAAGGGAAAGCGAAGCCCTCAAGCAGCAGCAGACGTGCTGCAAGCACGCTCAGATACGGTACCAAGTCGATCTCCGAATGGATATTCAGAGGGTTCAGAAGAATGTGATTCAGACAATATAGAATCCGTACCTCTGCTTTCCGACGAATTCGCTGTACGGCGTTCCTTTGTCTCCGTATGAACTGACGAGACCGATGCCTTGGGGGCTGCTGCAGGTGGTCTCGCACGCATAGTAAGTTATGCCGCCGACCGTTTGGGATATTATCTCATACGAAGCGGCGCGGTAGTTTCCGGGCGAATAAGAGTCCAATCCGACCGCCGCAAGAGCGTGTCCGGGGATCACAACCACACCCGCCGGATATCCGAGGGCTTTGAAAAGCGCCGCGGCCAGTATCGAGGTGTCCTCGCAGTCGCCCATTCCGTAGAATATCGTCTCCAGAGGGTATGCGAAATACTCGTCCTGCCCGTATTGGTATTTGTCGGAATCCATGAAACTCGTGTACGGAGGGTAATCGAAGCATATCTGGACGAACGCCAGCACGAACGATGCGAAGTCCTGCCCGGCGGGGTCGCCGCCGTATGCTTCCGCAAGGGAATCCGCCAATGTTCCGACCCCCCCTGTATCGTAAGTGACGAAGGAGGGTATCCTGCTGTAGCCGAAAGAGGAAAAGGACCTTCCGTAGGGGTCGGCGTCTCTATATTGACGGTAATCCTCATAGCCGAACGTCGCCTGCGCGGAGTATTCCTTGCCCTGATACTTCCAAACGTATTCTTTTGTTATCGTCCCCACATAGCTGACCGTGCCCGAGTAGACCGCCTTGCAGATATAGTCCCCTCCGGATTCGACGCAGCATTCTACGGAAATATCATATTCGCCTGCCTTCTGGCTCAAAAAGTATAGTATAGGTTCGTCCTTGTCCAAAGTGTCCCCGTTATATTTCATATAAAAAGATGTGCTATTCGATGAGACGTGATCGCGGTCGAATAGTTTCCAGTAATAGTAATCGTATTTGGATGATATCTCTTCATTCAAAGCAAATGCAATGCTGCCGCTGTCGGTCAGGCTAACAGAGAATATCCCCCTCTCCAAGAGGAAATCCCCGCTGAGTTCAAAGTAAGTGTCGTCCGTTACCGTCTGTATCTCTATTTTTTTATAAGAATCGTCTGGGTACACCAGCGTATCCATGCTGATCAACGCCCCGAAGGCCAATGCCAACACAAGGGTCGCGGCAATGACCTTGTTCTTATGGCCGTTCCATGCGTCCGATCGTTCATTGCCGTAATGCCCCGTGGGGGCAGGGGGCCGCTCTTGTGCCGGCGGACGGTATTCGTTCAATATATGGCCGCATCTCGGACAGAACCTTGCTTGCTCATCGCCTATGAACGAACCGCAGAAAGAGCAGAACATTACGTATAGGTAGAACAACAAAGTAATATTACTTTTGTGGAAAAACAAAAAGGTTTGAAGAAGCGATGTTACGCCATAAGGCTTGCCGCTCTGAGTTCCGCCGCGATCTTTTCGACCGCGCGCACGACATCCTCGGGGACCTTGGCCCCCGTGCACACCATCTTTCCGGATCCGAAGAGAAGCACCACTACCTTAGGCTCGTCCAGCCTGTATACCAGACCGGGGAACTGCTCGGGTTCGTACTCGACCTTTTCGAGACCGAGGGTGATCGCGACGGTGTTCAGGTTGATCTCCTGTTCCAGGTCGGAGGATGCGACAATGTTCTGAACCTCTATCTTCGGCTCGATGCTGATCTTTATGTTCGCTTTCTCAAGGTCCTTCGCGACCTTGCTGATCGCCACCTTCACATCGCCGAGACTCTTCGCGCCCGTGCAGACAACCTTCCCGCTCCTGAAAAGAAGGGTGGCGGTCTTGGGCTCTTTTATTCTGTAAACAAGCCCCGGGAACTGCTGAGGATTGTAATCTGCGCCGTCAAGCGCATTCTCGATTGCTTTAAGATCGAGTTCTTGTCCGAGGGAAGTCGAAGCAACGACATTCTCGATATTCATCTTAGCCATCTTAGCACCGAACAGGGCTATTTATAAGGTATTTATAAAGGTTGTGTAATTTCGGGCCGCTTTGATATTATATCTCGGCATAGGAGATGCCTTGTCCGACGATTCTCCGACGCCCCTGCGACCGTTTGTTTTCAGGGGATCCCCCGCATTCATGTTTTCCCTTTAGTAGAATAAGTGATGGGGTCGGGAGAGGGAATTGAACCCCCGTATGCGGATCTGCAGTCCGCCACATAGCCACTGTGTTATCCCGACACTGAATTACCCCAATGTCCGCGATATAATAAACGTTTCGTATAAGCGCGCAGGCCAGCGCCGATAAGGAGCAACGGCAGGATTATACGGGATGCGGAGGATATGTCAGCATGCATTGTAAGGACATTTCCCTGCACGATGTGGATTTTCCCTTAACGGAAAATTGCATATCCGAAACGGTTCCGGCTTGGGAAGTGTATGTCCGAACGGAATATCTCGTGCTGAGGAACGGAAAGGAACTCGCTGTGGTAAGGGTCTCCAAAGAGGGATCGGACGGTCTTTTCAGGAAGGTCAAAGACGTTGAGATAGTATCTCTTCCGAAGGATACGGTGTTCGTCAGCGATCCGCAGATAGATGTCCTTAACGTCCCCGCCCTCGCCTCGGTCCAGAACAGACACCCCGGGATGACGGTGGTCATAGAGGGTATGTTCTCTTACATCAGCTTTGTACACGATATGGACACAATGAGGCTGAGGGCGGTCGACAACATCCCCCCAGGACCGTCCAGGCTTCGTGTTCTGGTCGGCACCGCTTTGTCATCCGGGCTGATCGACCGCCCGGTCGTTCCGGAATATACGGATATAGACCTGACGGAAAAGATAAGGTGCGTCGGCACAGAAGCGGTTATGTTCCCCTGCAGAGTGTCCGGGCTGAAGGCAGATATGCCATTCTATTTCCTTGACGCCGCCACGGAGATGGAGCACGAGGTCACGCTCATCGGTTGCGACCTTTCCGACAGGATATTCCGCGCTCTGTACAGAAAGAGCGCGCCGTTCATCAACGTCTGTCCGGCAGACGCCGTTCCGAACGACGGAGTGAGAACGATCGTCAGGTGCTGCGGTGTCAAGGAAGGGCATGCGATAGAGGGGAACACCGCAAAGGTCCCCTGGGGCGCGACCGTTCCCGAAGTGATCGACGCGATCAACGCGCTTTTCAAAGGTTCAGAATAATTCTCTCCCTCTTGCGAATGCTTTGTAACCCTCTTCGGCCCTGCCTGACCTGCAGAGAAGTTCCCCCAGCGCATACCACGTATCCGCATCATCGGGGTTCCTTTCCAGATGTTCCCTCAGGTGTCCGATCGCTTCTTCCGTCCTTCCTCGAGACTCAAGTTCTCTGCTTAACGAACGGCCGTGCGTTTCTTCATCCAGTATGCCGACCAGGGTCTTTCTGGCCTTTTCCATGAGAACGTCCAGGGAATTGTCGGTTAGCCACGGGTATCTGCTTCTTAACATCGCCCTGAAAGGTGTGGCCTTCTCCTCGTCGATGGCCGCCCCGCCGCCTTTGAAGATGCTCCTCGGGACGCTGACCGAGAGTTTGCCGTGCGTCACGGGGAAATGGCCCGCAGGTATCCCGGTCATATCATCCGAGCTTCACTCTGCGGCCGCATTCGTCGCGTGTCGAGACGCCAAAGTCCTTCATTTTCGAGATCTGTTCCTTTGTGAAGACCGGGCCGTCCCTGCATACTCTCATATCATCCATCATGCAGCAGCCGCAGACCCCCGCGCCGCATTTCATATGCCTCTCCAGGGACAGCTGGCAGTCGACACCGAGCTCGACGCATGCTTTGTACAAATGGTACTGCATGATCTCGGGACCGCACGCCAACACAAGGTCATACCTGCTCTCCGTAACCTTCTCCCTCATCAGCTGCACCGCGTTCCCGTGGAATCCTTTGCTGCCGTCATCTGTCGCTATCCACAGATTCTTTGCATACTTGCCAGCGACCTCTTCCATGATCAGGTCCTTATCCGTCCTGGCGCCGATTATCGTGTCCGCGCCTGTCTCCTTCACGACGGGTATCACCGCCGCCGTCCCCACTCCCCCGCCGATTATCAGCATCTTTTTGCCTTTCTTGAGATCAAATCCTTTTCCATACGGACCCCTTATCCTAATGGGGGCTCCGAGTCCAAGATCATGAAGTTTCTGGGTATCCTTGCCTATCTTTTTCACCGTTATACTTTTGATGCGGGCGGTCTTCGAAAGCGACATGGGTATCTCTTCCATGCCGGGAACCCATACCATTATGAATTGGCCGGGCGAGGTCTTCTCTTCCCACTGGAACTCGAAGGTCTTCGTGTCATGGGAGTCGTCGATGATGCTTACAATCCTTACAGTATCACTCATGAGCAACACCTATCATTTTGGATATCGAACCGTAGCCGTAGTCTTTCATGAACCTTTCCAGCTCTGTGTTGATGGCGCTGAACACATCGATGCCTTTCGTGCCGATCGCGCTCCCCACCTGGAAGGCGCACGCTCCGGCCATTATGTACTGCGCCGCATCCTTCCAGTCAGATATTCCCCCGACCCCTACGATGGGGATGTCAGTTGCGGCCCTTATTTCGAACACCGCCCTGACCCCGATGGAACGGATGGCGGGTCCTGACAATCCCCCGAATTTATTGCTCAGTATCGGTTTTCCGAGCTGGGGCGATATCGCCATCGCTTTGACGGTGTTTATGGCGACAACGGCATCTCCTCCGGCGTCCCGGACCGCTATGGCCAGGTCCTTGAGGATATGGGTGTTGGGGGTGAGCTTGGCCCACACAGGTATAGAGACCGACGATTTCACAGCAGAGACGATGGACCCGACCACCGCGGGGTCGGTCCCCAGCTCCATACCGTAGCCCGCCGCGTGCGGGCAGGAAAGGTTCAGCTCCACTGCCGCGGCCCCGTACTCCTCCATCTTTCCGGCCAACCTTGAGAACTCTTCCGGCGATGCGCCGTATATCGATCCGATTATGTTGCCGCTCTTCGCGGCGATCTCCATCTCCGCGCCGAAAAGCTCTATGCCCGGATTAGGGAGTCCCATTGCGTTGATGTATCCACATTTCAATTCAGTGAAGGTGGGGTTCGGATGCCCGGGGTTCGGCTCGGACCCGATGGATTTCGTGACCACGGCGCCGGCGCCGCACTTCAGCATCCTCACCATCGAGGGGCCGGTCTCGTCCATTATCCCTGACGCGACCATTCCCGGCTTTTCCAGCCTTAGTTTTCCGACAGAGGTCACCAGCATTGTTATCGGATAAGGATACACATAACGGATTAAATAATACTAAGTGCTGAACTGCACCATGGATATGTCCGCTATCAGGAACGATTTCCCGACGATAAGGAGGAAAGAGGGCGTTTATTTGGATAGCGCATGCCAATCGTTGAGACCCGACAAAGTGATAAGGGCGATATTGGAATACTATGAGGATTTTCCGTCCTGCGGCGGACGTAGCGTGCACGGAATGTCGGCGAAGGTCTCCCTTGTTACCGATGAGGCACGGGAAAGAGCGGCGGAGTTCTTTGGCACGGATGACCCGGAGTGCTACATATTCACAAAGAACTGCACCGAAGGCATAAACACCGTCGCTAGAGGCTTTGGACTCAGGAGAGGCGACGTTGTGGTCACCACCGATACTGAGCACAATTCCAACCATGTCCCGTGGACATTATTGTCGGAGGAAGCGGGCGTGAAAAGGCGGTATTCGGTATCCGCCGGCGACGGGGAGTTCGACGCAGAGAACTTCAAGAGCGCAATGGGAAAGGATGTGAAGCTGGTCTCGATACATCACGCAAGCAACGTGACGGGATGCGTCCTCCCCATCAGGGAAGCGGCGGAGATAGCGCACGACGCGGGCGCGAAGATCCTCATCGACGGGTCCCAGGCGGCACCGCATATGAAGGTGGACCTGAAAAAGGCGGACGTTGATTTCTATTCGCTGTCGGTCCACAAGATGCTCGGACCTTCCGGCATGGGGATACTGTACGGGAAAAGGGAGTGTATGGAAGACCTCAAGCCTCTGACAACCGGAGGAGGCACCGTCGGTCTGGCGACGTACGACCGCGTGGACCTGGCGCCAATTCCGGACAAGTTCGAGGCGGGGCTGCAGAACTATTCCGGGATAGCCGGGACCAAGGCTGCGTTAGAGTACCTTTCTGACATCGGAATGGATCGGATCCGTGAGCACGATAGGGACCTGATGTGGTCGATCTTCAAAAGAACGGAGGGGATCAAAGGCCTGAGCATAGTCGGGCCGGACGACCCGGACAGAAGATGCGGGGTGTTCTCATTCAACATAAACGGGCTGTACCCCCATGATATCGCGATGATGCTTGACAAGATGGACAACATCATGATAAGGTCCGGTATGCACTGCGCCCACCCGTTCTTCGAGTCAAGGGGGATAGGCGGCAGCGCGAGAGCTTCGGTGTACCTTTACAACAACGAAACGGACATCGAAAGATTCGCCGCCGCGCTCTGCAAGATGGCGGAGACCTTCGGCGGCAGATGAGCTGCATCCCTTACGCATAGTTTTTTCTCACAGTCATTTTAGTAAAACAAAGGAATAAATACCTCTTTTTACAATAGAGATATGCGGCGGAAGTGACGGTAATGTCAGGTCCGTCTGCATTCTTACCTCCTTATCTCTCTGATTTGAACAAGATCCTCTATTCGGTCATACGGCGACCTGTCGCCGAAAACATGTCTGCTTTTGATGCTTCCGACGATAAAATCATTCGTCTGCAGAGTTTTCTCTTCGACGGAGTTCTTCTGAGATACTTCTCTGACGTTGTGGCGGGCCGGGTCTGTTTTTTCTTCGACGGCCCTTACCAGGAACCGGTTATCCGGAAACGGTATCTCCGGTTTTTCGTCCAGAGCTGTATGCTGATCAAAGTAAAACGTAAGGTCACCATCCGTATCCCTCATGACGTCCTCTATGATGTTGGCCGTTGTTTTTCTGTAGATATCGTATCCGCCGAGGCCTTCCCAGTCCGGCGGGAGATCGTCTTTGTGCACGATGATCGCATGTATCGATGGTTTCAGCTTTGCGATTTCTTCGAGGACTTCTATGCGCGTGTCGTCGTCAGATGTTTTGTATTTCAGCTCGTTTGGTGATGATGCAATTCCTTTTTGGGTGTTCTTGTCAAAAGCGTCAGCGATGGTCTCAAACTCATCCCAACGGTCGGTCACTGCGGCGGCCATAATGAATTCTTTGGATGATGCGGGCGGCTTTCCGCCCGGCACTCTGCCCTCGTCTGCAACGACCAGTTTACCGATCTTCGGTTTCCTGCCGATATACTTAGTCCATCTGCCCCGGCTGTCCCTGGGCTGTCTGCCTGCCATGATAGATCGTTTGCTTCGTCTAGTCACATATACCTCCGCGAAAAAAAGAAAGGGACGCCGGGACAGCCGGATGATGCGCGGCACCCCGTCACCGTTTTGTTATCGTCACCTCGTCCCCGTGGCCGATGACGGTCCTGTCCATGCTTTTCGACACGATCGAACGGTACGACCGATCCTTCAGGTACACCGTTAGGTTGTGTCCCTCGATCTCGATCGAGCAATCCGAGGAAGGGAGGACCTCCCATCCTCTGATGGTCATCGTGTCCGCCTCTGAGACCCAGAACTCGTCCAGTATGAACGAGAGTCGGTCCGCCGCATCCTCCATGGAGCGGTCGTATCTCCCCTCGTAAGAGGACTGGAGCGGCACCAGTATCGCCGCCAGAACGGCTATCCCGCATACGAAAAGAGTTACTCTCGACATCGTGAATTCAATCAATTACGCTCACCTTCACGCCGTATACGCCGTTTTCGTTCACGCATTCCACGGAGACCGTCCCGATGCCCATGACGTGAACGGGGTCTCCCAAGAACCTTACGGTAGGTCTCTGGAGATAGATCCTCTCCGCCACCGTGTCGTCAAGGAGTATCGATATGCAGTATGAGTCCGATCCCTCTCCGCCGATCACCAGACACGAACCGCCGGAAAGCGAGATCCCCACAGTGTCCGTGCTGCCGGCGCCCGAATAGTACGTTCTTTTTATGGTGTCCGCTATCCTCTCCGCCTCCGTCTTCGCAACGGAGACAGCGGAGTCCCTTTCCATGCCGTCCATCATGCCGATCGTGACCGGCACGAACAGAGCCAATATCAAGAAGGTCACGGCCAGCCGCATGGGGAAGCCGATCATTCCTTTCTTGTTTAGCTTTATGATATCACCGCCACCCTGGAGGTGTTGTTCTCTCCGTATTCGGACATCGACACATGGATGGTGATGAAGCCTATCTCGGAACCCCTGAGGGTAATATGCAGGCCCTCGAATTTCGCGCATCCTCTGCTGTCCGTGTTCATGTAGGCGGTCTTTCCTTTGCTGTCCGTCACGCCGAGGCCCGACAGGACCACGGTGGCGCCGTTCAGAGGGTTACCGTCCTGATCCGCGACGTATATCTCGATGAACCCGTCGGATGTGCTGTGGCCGTTGAGCACAATGTCCCCCGAAACGACCTCGACGGTGCCGATATGTTTCGGAGAATCTATGCTCCCCATCCATCCCACGAGTATGGCGGTCCCCATTGTTGCGATGATTATCATGATCATCAGCTGGAGAGGAAGCCCTTCGATGCTTCCTCTCTTGTTCTTGTTCAATTTCTTTATGAGATGTTCTATGTTCCTCATATTTGAAAGACGGACGCATCCCCGTATATATTGGAAAACATACAGTTAGCATACGTCGGCGGTCAGAGCTTGTCGAAGGCGATTATCGCCGACGCAAGCTTCGGGTCGTCCAAGGGTATGCCGAAGTGCATCCTCAGCATGATGTCGGTCGTCGTGGCGGGGTACAGGATGACGGCGTCCTTCGCGCCCTCCTCTTCCCCTATGGCCTTTGCTCTCTGAGGGAGCATGACCATGACGATATCATGCATTTCCGTCCTGTCGGGATATATGGCGAAGTCATCGCAAAGCCAGATGATGCTGGGGTCGTCCTTGAACTCGGCCATCTTGCAGGCGGGCACGTCGTGCCCCACGATGTTCCCGCAGGTGTCCTCCATCACCATGACGTGATCGGTGGGGGCCTCGAACGAGCTTCTGACGAAAATGCACACAGCCGTGCTACGCTTCAGGACCTCTTCCAGAGCCCTGTTGACCAAAGGCATCCCCATGGAGCCTTCGGTCACGCTGCCCTCTTCTTCCACTACCTCCTCATAGAACTCCCCTTCCAAATGGAAGGCCGCCACGATGGCCTTTTCCGTGCTGAGCTTCGCGAGGACCTCTTCCAGACCCATATTTGTCCATAAGGATTATCTAATAATATTATTACTGTTCAAAATAGAAGATGAAGGGCCGTCAGGCCCGTAAAATGTTGGATGGGCGGCCTCAGACGTCTCTGAAACAGACCGCGTATTCCATTTTCTTGGCCCCGAAGTACTTTTGGACGTACTCGGCGGTCTTCTTCGGGGGGAACTGCTTGCAGGAGAACACGTCAATGAACGCTCTTTTTGTGTCCTCGGCAAAGTGTCCGGAGATCTGAGAGGTCTCGATGAGCTGGACCAGCGAATATCCCTGCACCTTCGGCTCGTCGCCGAAGAAGACGACGATGGGCTCGCCGTATCTCTTCATGTCGATGAAGTTCGCAAGATCAATGGCGAACTTTGTGATGTGTTCTTTGGACGAGATCTTGTCGAGATCACACTCTCCGATGTCTATGCATACAGCAAGGCCCCAGCGTTTCTCGTCGTTGTATTTCTTCATTATCGCCTCATCGGATTCGAGGCTGCCGGTGTAAGGACTCATTATGTACATTGGATTCCCACCATTGATATTTTCCTTGAATGCCCACTTCGTTTTCAGTATTTTAAATATTTCATTACACGCAAACCGCATTATCCGACACGGGACATTCAAGCAGGCCGAGTGTCCGAAATGCGATTTTCAAAGACAGTTTTCGACAGGCGTTCGTCGCCCGGATAACGCTGCGCTTATCAAAAAGGCCGACGGCCCGCATGAGAGGCACGGCCTCTCTGGAGACGCAATCAAATCCATTTTTATATTGAGATGCAGGTTATATGACGGTGCAGAACTGAATGTCCAAAGTATACTACACAAGCATGCACACCGAGCTGCAGGACAGCCTTCTCGACAAGTTCGGAAGGCTGATCGATGCCGCGGGGTTCGAAAGCATAGACATGAACAGGAAGTTCGTGGCCGTCAAGACCCATTTCGGCGAACTGGGGAACCTGGCCTTCCTTAGACCTAATTATTCGAAGGTCATTGCGGACAAGGTCTCCCGGGCCGGGGGCATACCCTTCCTGACCGACTGCAGTACGCTGTACCCCGGAAAAAGGAAGAACGCCGTCGAACACCTTGATACGGCGAACCTCAACGGTTTCAACACAATATCCGCTGGTTGCCAGATAATAATAGGGGACGGACTCAAAGGCGCCGACGACGTCGAGATACCGATCGGTGGGGATTATATCAAAACGGCAAAGATCGGACGCGTAATATCCGATGCGGATATGATAATCACTCTGAACCATTTCAAATGCCATGAACTGACGGGGTTCGGCGGGGCGGTGAAGAACATAGGCATGGGCTGCGCCTCAAAAAGGGGGAAGATGGAACTTCACAGTACCGGAAAGCCGAAGGTGAGCGAGAAGAGATGCAGAGGCTGCCGGAAATGTCTCGAAGCCTGCGCCCATTCGGCGATAACGGTCGCCGAGAAGGCGGCCATCGACCACAGCATATGTGTTGGCTGCGGAAAATGCATCGGGATGTGTCCCTTCGACGCCATCTCGGTGGAGATGAACGAGGCGTTGGAGATCATCTGCCGCAAAATAGTCGAATACGCCGCGGCCGTTCTGTCCGGAAAGCCGAATTTCCATGTGTCGGTGATAGCGGATGTCTCGCCGTTCTGCGACTGCCATAAGGAGAACGACATCCCGATAATACCGAACGTGGGGATGCTTGCGTCCTTCGACCCCGTGGCTTTGGACAAAGCATGCGCGGACCTTGCACAGGAGCAGCCGATGATCGCCGGAAGCAGGCTGCACGTAAATTCGAACGGGACAAAACCGGACGACATCTTCGGATGCACGCATCCGGGTACGAAATGTAATACGACGTTCGAGCATGCGGAGAAAATAGGACTCGGCTCGTCGGAATATGAGCTGATAGAGATCAAGTGAAACAGGTGTTTACCAAGGTATCGCATTGATAAACCGACCGCGTCATATGGGGGAATAGATGACTGACGGTCGGAACGGCAGACGGGGAGTGTCCTCGGAAAAATTCGCAGGGGTAAACCTTTGAGAACATCCGAGGAACTCAGGAGGACCGTCTACCGGTACCGCTGGGCGATCTTCATCATACTGACCTCCGCATACTTCTTCGTATATTTCCACAGAATGGCGATCGGGATCGTCGGCAAGGACATTGTCGACGATGTCGGCGGCACGGTCGGACTGCTGAGTTCGGTGTACTTTTGGACGTACACCGCGATGCAGATCCCCAGCGGCCTGCTCGCAGACCGCTTCGGTTCGAGGAAGGCCACCGCCATCTTCCTTTCCGTCGCGGCGGCGGGTTCGTTCCTGACCTTCTCCGGAACAGAGTTCTGGATGATGGTCTTCGGAAAGATCTTGATCGCGGCGGGGATGGCAGTCGTTTATATCCCGCTGATGAAGATAATCTCCGTCTGGTTCGGGAAGGCGGATTTCCCGCAGCTCACGGGCATCGTGATCGCCGTCGGGAACGTAGGCGCGATCGCGGCATCGGCGCCGCTCGAGATTCTAGCCGGCGCTTTGGGCTGGAGGGAGGTGTTCTTGGTACTCGGCGTGGTGACGTTGGTCCTGGCGCTGCTCTGTCTGGCTATCGTGAGGGACCATCCGCATAAGAAAGGCCTTCCCGCGATAGAAGAGATAGAAAAAGCGGATAAGGGGACGCCGGTCACCGACGCGACCGACGCAAAACTGCCCGTCGTCAAAGGCTTGGTCATCGTGGCATCCGGAGGGAGGAAGTTCTGGACCATGGCGATAGCGTATTTTTTGGTATACGGGTCGATAATGGTGTTCCAAGGGACCTGGGCGAACATTTACTTCAAGGAGATATACGGCTTCGCGATGAGCGCGGCATGGCTCATAACCATGATAGGCGTCGGCAAGATACTAAGCACCGCGGCGATAGGCATCATGAACGGAAGAGGCATAATCAGATCCAAACGTACGGCAATGATCTGGGGCACGCTTATGTATGCCGCCGCGTGGGGTGTGATATGGGCGTTCGCCGGACACCTTGACAGTTATTGGTTCTGGATGACCATTTGCTTCGTCTTCGGATTCTCCGGAGGATTCATGACGCTGTCCTTCACTCAAGTGAAGGAGTGGTATCCGACGGCGATATCCGGGACATCGGTATCCGCGATGAACGTCTTCCTTTTCCTCGGAGCGTCGGTCTGCACCACCATAACGGATCCGATGATAGGGACATCTTACACGGTGGAGAATTTCAGCGCCGTCTGGGCGCTGATGTTCGCCATGTCTGCGGTCGCGCTGCTTATGGTGGTCCTTTCCGTCGAAAAGAAGGAAAATGACCCCTTTGTGGGTTCCGCTGAATAAGGTAAATTAATATAATCCAGAAAGATTAGAGTACTCTGATGGAAACGCTGGAGGAGCTCCGTTCCAAAGCCGAGGCCAATGACGCCAATTCCTGTTTCAAACTGGGACAGAGATACGCCATGGGCGCCGGCGTGGACGTCAACGAAGAGGAAGCCTTCAAATGGTACGTAAAGGCGGCGACGCTTGGCCACACGGACTCCGAGTTCATAATAGGCAAGTGTTACGCCGAAGGCATAGCCGTACAGAAGGATATGGACGAATCCATAATGTGGTTCTCCAAAGCCGCTTTGAAGGGATATCCGGAAGCGGTAAAGGAACTGAACGTCATTTTTGAGGAGACGGATGTCCCCAGAGATAAGAAGCTGTTCGATTATCATTCCAAAAAAGCAGAGGAGGGTTCCCCCAGCTCGATGTACATGCTGGGCATGTTCTTCGAGATCGGCATAGGCACCGATCAGAATGCGGAGAAGGCATTCGAGTTTTTCTCTGCATCCGCCGAGAAAGGGAACGTCGACGGGGAATACGCCAAAGCGGTCTGCGTCATCAGAGGAACGGGGACCGCCCGCAACCGCAACGAAGGCGCGGCGCTGCTGAAGAAATGCGCGGACAAAGGGTCCGAAAGGGCCAAGTGCGAACTTGCCAGGTGCTATGAGCACGGGATAGGTGTGCCGAAGGATCCGAAAGCCGCCTTCGAGATGTTCTCAAAGATGTCCGACACGGGGTCGCCTATAGGCCAGTACCACCTCGGCAGATGCTACATGGACGGCGTCGGCGTGGATAAGGACCCAATCTTCGCGCAGAGCTGGTACGACGTATCGGCGAGGGCGGGCTGTCCGGACGCCGAATTCGGTCTCGCCAGATGTCTGATGGGCGGGGTCGGCGTGGATAAGAACAGAGAAGAAGGACTCAGAAAGCTGACAGAATCGGCCGAGAAGGGCCAGACGGACGCAATGATCATGCTGGGCCAGCTGTACGCCAAAGGAACGCAGGTAAAGAAAAGTCCGCAGGTCTCCGCGGAATGGTTCAAGAAGGCCGCGGACCTGGGCGACCCGTACGCCGAATATACAACGGGAGTCAATTATCTGGAAGGCAAGGGCTTCAGGCCGAACCCGAAGAAGGCGACCTATTACTTTGAAAGATCCGCACAGCACGGGTACACGTTGGGATGCCACATGATAGGCAGCGCGTACATGTCCGGGAACGGAGTGGAGAAGGACGAAAAGAAAGGGTTCGAATGGTGCTCGAGATCCGCAGAGGACGGATATCTGAAATCGCAATTCATAGTCGCGGAGAGCTACGCCAGGGGGAAAGGGGTGAAGAAGGACCTCGTGAAGGCGCTCGAACTCCACATGTTCCTGGGAGAGAAAGGGTACGGCAAATCCCAGCTCTTCGCCGGGGTATGTTTCTTGGAAGGCAAGGTCGTAAAGGCGAACGAGAAGAAAGCGTTCGAATGGTTCACGAAAGGCGCGCAGAGCGCCAATCCTGTCTGCCAATACTACCTCGGATACTGTTACGCGAACGGACTGGGTGTGAAGCAGGACGCGAAGAGCGCGCTCCTTTGGTACACAAGGGCCGCCGAGCAGGGGCACACGCTCTCAAAGAGCATAGTCGAGAACTACACCGGCACCGCGGTGGTGATCAAGGGCGACGTCACGCCGTTCGAGTCATACAAGTTCTCGGCGGAGAACGGCGATCCCGATTCGATGTTCATACTCGCAAGATATTACGACGAAGGCATAGGCGTCGAAAAGGATCCGAACGAAGCCAAAAAATGGTACAACAAAGCGGCTTCCCTTGGTCATTTCGGAGCGAAGAAGGCCATGCTCCACTACCGGGGCAACAAAACGCACTGATCCGCCGGCCGTGTGTTCTTCTAAAAATTGTTGTATATTTACTCAATAATTTCTATTTTTGTTAGATAAATGTCTATTTAATTCATTTTTTGCTGAATTACTAGATGAAATTTATACAAACAAATAGTAAAATACATATATGATTAGCTATTTATCTAAAATAAAAAATAATTTCAATACAAATAGATGATAAAAATGAAATTAAGTACAAAGATGATCATCGCAATAGGCGTTCTGCTTGCGTTATTCGCCGCCGCTTCCCTGGGAGCATCCGCCGAGACGATCGCAGAGGAGGGGACGGACCCGGCCCTGGATACGGCTGACATGCTGTGGGTCACGGTGGCGGCCGCTTTGGTATTCATTATGTCCCCCGGCATCGCTCTTTTCTACGGAGGCATGCTGAGGAAGCAAAGCATGACATCCACGATGGCCCAGTGCGGATTGGGAACGGCGATAGTGTTCTTCATCTGGACGATGATAGGATATTCCCTGGCCTTCGACGGCGATATCTGGGGGTTCATCGGCGGCACGGGCAGCATGATGGTATCCGGAGTACCTTATGACTCAAGCACCTTGGGCCTGACCGTGCCGGATATGGAGTTCCTGATCTTCCAGGGCATGTTCGCGGCGGTGACCGCGTGCATAATCGTCGGGGCGTCCGCGGAAAGAGTGAGATTCCCGGCGCTGATGGTGTTCCTTGCGATATGGTCGGTGTTGGTGTACGCGCCCATGGCCCACATGGTGTGGGGGGGAGGGATCCTTTCTACCGCGGGCGGATTCATCACAACGCTCGACTATGCCGGCGGGACCGTTGTCCACATATGTTCGGGCATAACCGGCGTCGCGATAGCTTTGGCTGTGGGAAAGCGCAGCAAGAGGATAATAAAGGACCGCCCGCACAACATTCCGCTGATGTTCCTCGGCGCCTTCCTGATATGGGTCGGATGGATAGGATTCAACGGAGGGTCCGGCCTGGCGGTGGACGGAGGGATGGTGAACGTCCTCATGAACACCGTGGTGAGTTCGGTGGCGGCGATGATAGTATGGGCGGCTATCCAGGTGGCGACCGTAGGCCGGGTGGGCGTAACGGGCATATGCGCCGGGCTGATCGCAGGCCTGGTCGCAATAACTCCAGGATGTGCGTATGTGAACACGCCCGCCGCAATCGCGATAGGCATGATGGGCGCGCTGGCGTGCTACTTCGGAGTGTCGTTCATGAAGAAGAGGTCGAACGTCGACGACGCATTGGATGTTTTCGGACTCCATGGTATCGGAGGCATCTGCGGCGCGATCGCGACCGGCATATTTGCGATCCCGCTGCTGACCGACACCCCCGGCCTGCTGCACGGAGGGGTAGATCTCTTCGCCGGACAGCTGGCCGCCGTAGGGTTCACGCTGGTATACTGTTTCGCTGTATCCTTTGCGATAATGAAGGGCCTATCGTACGTCATGAGGATACGTCTGACTGAGGAAGAGGAGATGATCGGCGCGGATATAATCGAACACGGGGAGTCCGCATATAATTGAGGTGGAAAGATGAAGATGATAGTAGCGATCATACGCCCGGAAAGAGTGAAGAATGTGAAGGACGCGCTGAAGGCGGCGGGGATAAACGGTCTCACCCTCTTTCCAGTAAAGGGAAGGGGGGCCCAATCGGGCGTTTGTTTCACCACCAGGACGGGAACGTTCTGCGTGGACGAGATCGAGAAGATGATGCTGAACATCGCCGTGGACGACGACCAGAAGCAGCTGGCGGTCGACACCATCAAGGAGCACGCGTCAACCGGCCACATCGGCGACGGCAGGATATTCATACTCCCGCTGGAAGAGTCGATAAAGGTCTCGGATCTTTGATCATGCGTCCGGAACCCAAACGATTTCGTTAAAAGCGATCTCTTGTTTCATTGAAGCGAAATAAATCAAAGAGGCAAGAGGTCACTTTTAATGTAGGAAATCATTTTTTCTTTATACTCCGAGCGAGACTTTCAAGCAGGGGCGATCGCCATTGTTATTATGGATGTAGAGTTACATCCATCATAAACTTTTTTTTTAAAACAGAAATAGTTAAATATAAAATTTTTGAAGTAGTTTGTTCAAATAGAAAACAATAAATACGATAACTAATTTTTTCATTTAGGTGTTGGTATCGATAATAGGTATGTTTAAATATAACATATAAAGATTTGAATCAAATCAAATCGTTTTTATTATTTACTATTTAAGCATTTCTACTTATTTTTAGTTAATATTAAATATTGCCCATGTGTTTTTTACTTCAGAGAGTTGCCTTCAAGGAACATTCTATAAACGAGTTAACGGAGGAAGAGTAATGGCAGACAACAAGAAAGCGCTCCACGATGCTATGATAGCCTACAAAGTGCCCGGCATCCAGGAAGCGGTAGAAAAGGCAAGGAAGGACGGAATGCCCGCCGGAGAGATCATCAGCGCCATG
>JAITCQ010000015.1 GCA_031283015.1 Candidatus Methanoplasma sp. | reverse complement strand
CGGCTCATCGGCAACACAAGCAACATTATCCACGAGGTGTCCGACGAGCTGGAGAAAGAGGGGATAGAGACCGAGCACATACAACTATATTCGTCGAGGCTCACGCCCTGCAACGACTGCAGGTCCTGCGAGATCAGAGGGGACGGGAGATGCATCCTCGAGGACGACGATCTGAACGATATCGTCGACAGGATGAGGGAGGCGGACGGAGTGATCCTCGCGTCGCCGTGTTATTATGGTTCATACTCATCCCAGATGAAGATATTCCTCGAAAGGGCGGGGCTGATCCTGGAGAAAGGGGACAAAGGACTAAAGAGAAAGGTCGGCGGAGCGATCGTGGTGAACGCCCACGAGGGAGGCTCCATGGTATATTCCCAACTGGTCTACTGGATGCTCAGGAATCAGATGATCGTGTGCGGGGGCACCCCCGCGCCGGTGGTCACCGCCCTCAACTCCCCTCAGTACCAGAACGACAAAGAGGGGATGAAAGGGGTCGTCAGCCTCGCCCGGGAGATGGCGTGGACCATCTCTAGGCTCAGCCTCTGATCAGAAGAAGTAGAACCCGCAGCCTTCGCTGACGGAGATGTCCGCCACCGCTTTCATTCTTTCCAAGGGTCCGGCGTACCGTCTGACCATCATCTTCCCCTCTTCGGGAAGCGCCTTCGTCAGGGTCTCGATCTCCTTCAGAAGGATTTTCGCATCCTCCGGGGTGTATCTCCTGCCGCTCTTCGCGCCCTCGGGTACGGAGGCGGTGATCTTGCAACCTCTCTTCTCCGCAATGCCCGGAAGAAGGCTGTCGTTCGGCCCGAAGGACCCTATGCACCCTCTTCCTTTGTCCCAGGATAATTTGCATTTCTGGCACATGTCGTTCATCTCGTCGAAGGAGAGCATGTCCCACCCCGTGAGGCGGTTCTCTTTCTTGGACGCCGCCAGCACCTTCTCCTTCCAGGGGCCGTCCACCTTCCCCATGTCCACCCAGCCGGTGCTCGTCCTTACGGCCTTGGGCCTAAGGAGCGCGATGTCCTGATCGTTCTTCAGCTTGTCCATATAGACCGCGTCGGTCTCCGCGCTGATCCTGTTCCTTTTGAGGAAAGCATCCCAGTCGCCGACAACGGACCGGGCGGTATCCAGGGATACGATGTCGTCATATCCCGCGAGGTCGTCCATCCCCGATCCGTCCTCGATCCTGACCTTTACAATATTCAACCTCAGCTCTCTGCACAGCGCGCTCTTCGCGTCTGTTTCGCATATTCCGATGCTTATTCCCATTTCCGTCTCCCCTTTCGAGTTCTGTTTCGTGCAACAGACTTGCACATTTAATATGTTCCTCTTCTTCATGGGGGTTCCCGCAAGGGCGAAACGCTCTCAATTGAGGTCAAAGAGAGAAGGATTTGTATCAATTATGAGACGCTGAGAGAACGGGCGGGGAAAATGACTAAATGCGGGCGCAGCCTGAGAATGTTTCCATACAGGTCCGATAAGACGTCTTAAGCAAAAGTATGAAAACTCTCAGAGCCATGAGTGAGACGATATGGCAGATATCAGGATAAGAAAGAGAAAGAGGATGAGGGGCAAGGAGATCAAGGCGATATCGTCCGAACTGGAAGAAGCGCTGGGAGTGCCCGTTTTCACCGAGGACGATCCCGTGGACTTCGCCGAAAGCTCGGACTTCGACCTGCTGTTCGTGGACGGAGACATCCTGGGGCTGGTCCTGGGAGGAAGACCTTTCCTGACCGTCAGGGGCGTGATGAAGTACCGGCCTGTCAAAAGATACGTCACGGTGGATATGGGGGCGGTCCCGTTCATCACGAACGGGGCGGACTGCATGGGACCCGGCATAGTCGAGGCGGACCCATCCATCGGCGCGGGGGACCTCGTCTGGATACGTGACACGAAGAACGGTATGCCTCTCGCCGTCGGCGTCTCGGAAAGGAGCGGGACCGAGCTTATGCAGAAGGGACCGGGCAAGGCGGTGCGGAACATCCACAGCGTCGGAGATAAACTTTGGAAGACCGGAGAGTAACATCTTGCTCGGCAAAAAGGAAGAGGAAGAGAGGAAGAAGACGTTCGTCGACCTCAACGAACACATCGCGCCTCTTTGCGCGCAGTCAGACGCTAGGATAAAGGTGGTCGAAATGACCTCCCGTCGCGATCTGAAAGCGATCACCGACATGGCATACCGCGGGAATATTATGATCTTGGACCTGTCAAGGTTTGCCGAAGGGGACGCCGCCAAAGGGGAGATCGCAAAATATCTTACGGACATCGCGAAGGACATGAACGGCGCTTTCACTGAAGTGTCCGGCAGACTGATGATACTGAGTCCGGGGGGACTTGGAATCGACAAATGCAGAATAACATACAGGGAGGGCTGACATGTCCGGAGGGTGCAAGGCGATATATGACCCGGTCCACGGCAGCATAAAAGTGGACGAGCCGTTCCTGGCGATACTGGACAGACACGAGATGCAGAGGCTGAGAGGGGTCAGGCAGCTTGGTCTTGGCAACATGGTGTTCCCCGGGGCCAACCACACCAGGTTCGAGCATTCACTGGGGACCTACCACCTCGCGGGCAGGATGGCCGTCTCCTTGGGCCTCTCGGAAGAGGACTCGGCGGCCGTGAAGGCCGCCGGGCTTCTGCACGACATATGCCACACTCCCTTCTCTCACACTACGGAAGAGATATTCGAGCACGTGACCGGAACGGACCACATGGAGGCGGCGGGAAGGCTCATCCGAGGAGAGATAAGGACATGTTCGGAAAGGGACGACGACCTCTTTGGAGGTCTCCCGCCGATATCCGACATCCTCGACGAGAACGGGATCCCGGCAGAGAAGGTATGCGACCTGATAATGCACCCCGGGTCCAGGGACGAAAGCCTGGACGCTTTCAGCGCCGGAAAGAGGATCTCTCATTTCTCCTCAAGGGATTTCATCCACCAGATAATACACGGGCCGGTGGACGCGGACCAGATGGACTACCTCGTAAGGGACGCGCATTACACCGGAGTGATACACGGGAAGGTGGACATCGACAGGCTGATAGGGAC
>JAITCQ010000014.1 GCA_031283015.1 Candidatus Methanoplasma sp. | reverse complement strand
ATCGTCTCCTGCATGGTCTCGCCGGGAGGCCTCCTGACCTCCTCGAAGGTGTCCCTGTACTCGGCGCTGGTGCTCAGATGCAGATGCACCGTGCCTATCCGGTCCTTCATGTCGTCCGGATATCTCCCGAATATCTCCAGCAGCCTTTCTATGCACGTTTCTTCGTCATAAGCGTCCGGGAGCGTGTTCATCAGATGCCCCGTGTCCAGGCAGAACCCCCAGTTGCCGAACTCCAGACGGGAATCCAGAAGCTTATATTCCCAGGGATCCCTGAGTTTAAGTCCCGGCCACCACAGGTTCTCGAAGGCCAGTTTGAACGGGGGCTCGCCGCCCTTGAACGCGGATACGACGCGGTTCATCATCTCGCAGAATTCCCGCAGGACGTCCCGGCTGTTGTCCGTCTGCTGCCGGAGCATCACCTCGTCCAGATTCGCGCTGGACGCGTGGAACACGCCGTACGCCGGCCCTATCTCGGCCGCGTTCTCGATCGCCGTCCTTATGTTACTTACGGTCTCGTCCCTGTCCCTTCCGAACATGACGTACTTCACATTCGTTTCGTCGAACTCGCCGAGGTCCGCCGAGCCGATCCATCCGCTGTACCAATCGGTCGCGAACGGAAGATGCACGGAGGGCGAAATGCCCTTGTACCCCGGGGGGACCTTCTCGAACAGCGTGCCCAGCTCGATCCCGTCGCATCCTATGTCTTTCAGACAGTCCCCGTTCCGGGGAAGGCCATCAAGGGGCTGGATCACCGAATAGCTGAGCAGGTGTTTCATAGGCCGGTTTCCGTTCGTTCATATCAGTTCGAACGCCGCGTTTATCGCCGCCGCCACCGCCAGGACCTTCGTGTCCGCGCTTCCCACGATGATTATATCGTTCTGCGTGATGCCGGTGTCCTTGCGGATCTTATACGCAAGCTCGGGGTCCTTCTCGTCAACGTTCCAGTCAGGCGGTATCATCAGGGCCCCATCCCTTATGACGAGGGTGGTGCAGCCGGTGGCCCCGGCTTTTATACCGGCGTCCCTCTGCTGCATGCCGTTGTGGATCTTCTCCGACACGCCCATGACGAGGATGCTCTGGGAATAATCGCCCACCGTCGCTCCGCCGAGCTCCACCTCCACGACCCTTATAGGAATCTGGCTGAGGAACGTCTGTCCCGCTTTCGTGATCGTTATCCCGGTCTGTTTCACCGTGATGAGGTTCCATTCCTTCAGCGTGTCGATGATCCTTCTCATGCTGCCCTCGCCGATGCCGACCGTCTCGGCCAGTTTCTTTCTGCCGAGCCTTCTGCCATCCGACAGGATGTGAAGGGCCCAGTAGATGCTTGCGTCGGAGAACCTGAACATCGGTCCGAACTGCGGAACTTCAATTATCTTCATATCGATCCCCTTTGCCGGCTTACGATCAGAACGTCCTGACCTCTCCGTTGATGATGAGCTCCGTGATCTTGTCTATATTGTCTAGCCAATCCGACGCGATCGTTTCCGCCTCTTCCTTCCACTTCGGGAGCTTGGGGTTGGCGCTGGCGTCCGCCGTCACGATGTCGACCGACGCGGCGAGCGGCTCGGATATGGGCTTCCCTATCTGCGAGAGTATCCTTACGCGTATCTCCGCGTCCCCTCCGACGTTCTTCGCGACGTCATCGGCGACGAGCTTGGACATTATGTTGTATATTTTCCCGATGTGCGTGATGGGGTTCTTTCCGGACGTGGCCTCCATGGACATCGGCCTGTACGGCGTTATCAGGCCGTTGCACCTGTTGCCCCTTCCGACCGAGCCGTCGTCTCCCATCTCCTGGGACATCCCGGTGCACGTCAGATAGTAGACCTTCCTCTTGTAGTCGTCCCCGGTGTTGACGTAGAGGTCCACGTCGAGCTTCTGCGAGCCTATGATCTTCAGCGCGTTGTCGAGGGTCGCGTCGTACAGCTGTTCCACCGCGGACTTGTACGCAGACGCGTCGTCGAGGTACCTGTCCACCATCGCGCACGCGACGGTCAGGGTTATCTTGTTGCCTATTCTGGACGCCATCACTTTGACGTCCTGCCCGCTCTCCGGCAGCTTCTTCTTCAGCCTGCCGTTGATGTACTCCTCGGTCTTGAGGACGAGCTTGTCGGTTATGGAATACGGCGCATATCCTACGCCGAAGGACGTGTCGTTAGCCAGGTGGCCGGACGCTTTGTACACTCCCGTAAGGTCGTCCGACCCCATTCCCATCTTCGCGTCGAGTATGACCTCGGATTTCGAATCCAGGTTGGGGAACGTCTTGTCGAGGTATCTCCTGGCCGCCGCCAGGGCGGTCGGCTTGCAGGGGAGGGATTTGATGTCCTTCCCTACGGCGATGTCGGTGGTCGCGCGGCCCACCAGCAGTATGTACGACGGGTCTATGATCGCCCCCCCTCCGAATCTGGGGGCGGACCTGCCTGCGGCTATCTGGGTCTCGTCCGTGTTGTGGTGGAGGACATGCCCGTACTCTTTCAGATACATTCTGCAGAGAGCTTTGCTGACCTCTTCCGAAAGCGCGTCTGCGACGCTGTCGGGGTGCCCTATTCCTTTTCTCTCTACGATCTCGATGTTCCTTTTCGGCAACGGTACTTCGTCGACGCCGGAAACGTGGATATTCTTCTTGGCCATTTTCATTCCTTCTTGGTGCATCATTGCGCTTTTGCTGTTGGATGTGTTAGTGTTTTCTTGTTAATAAAGTAATTCGGTAACGCCGCATCTCCGGTACATATTTTCAATAGTTTTTGAGAGGGTACGTATCTTCCTTCCTCCGGAAGAACGGCGGCCCCGACGGAGACGGACCCCGTCTCAGACCCGTCTGACGGAGTCCTTCGACACTTTGTACATATCCATGTCGTCCGGCGCGAAGGTGTTCCCAAACACGGCCTTTGCCTCCTCTTCGATCTCTCCTTTGTTGTCGTACCTATTGCTGATATGGATGAGGAACAGCGCCCTGCACCCGCACGCTTTGGCCGTTTCGGCGGCCTGGACGGACGTGGAGTGCTTATGGTCTGCGGCAAGCCCGGACTCCCTGTCGGAGAATGTGGACTCGTGTATGAGCGCGTCCACCCCCGCGGCGGCGTCGGACAGCTCCCCGCAGGGGGAGGTGTCACCTGAATAGACGAGGTTGCATCCCGGCCTCGGCGGTCCCATCACCATTTCAGGGGTCACGCCCTTCACGGTCTCGCTGTTCTGCAGCTTCGAGAAGTCGGGGCCGGGACTCAGACCCAATTTGATCGCCTTCTCTTTGTTGAACCTTCCCCGGGTCTCCTTCTCGGACAGTTTGTATCCGAAGGATTCGGCGGTGTGGTCCGTTCTGAAAGCGGACACGGAGAAACCTCCGAATTCGACCGAGAGGCCGTGTTCGGCCTCCCTGATATCCAATTCGTATCCGATGTTCCCCTCGCAGACGGAGAAGATAGAATCCAGCGCGGCGGACATCCCTTTCGGCCCGCACACGGTCAGCTTATCCTTCCTTCCGGAAAGCCCCATGGTCTGCAGCAGCCCGGGAAGCCCCAGGAAGTGGTCGCCGTGCATGTGCGTTATGAATATGCCTTTTATCTTCATGAACGAGAACGGGGAGACCATCATCTGCCTCTGACTGCCTTCTCCGCAGTCGAACAGCGCTATGTCCGTGCCGCACCGGACCGCCACGCAGGGCATCGCCCGCTCCCTCGAAGGGATGCTCGCCCCGGTGCCGAGGAACAGGATCTCTATCATTTCCGTCAGTAATATTTGTCAAGCTCTCTGCTTGACTTCGTTTCTTTCTTGAACTCTTTGTAGTGCTCTTTGCAAAGGTGCGCGCTCCTGGCCCCGGGGTCCTTGAGCTTGAGCGACGACTGCGCGAACTGTTTCAGGCCTATGGA
>JAITCQ010000029.1 GCA_031283015.1 Candidatus Methanoplasma sp. | reverse complement strand
GTGAGGACGAACGCCCCCGGGACCGGAAAACCGGCCGATGTGAGCTCGCCGAGGTTCGCTCCCTTACCGCCTACATAGGGTATGTCATCCACGCGCAGTTCATTTACATCTACTATCTTCTTATCCATGGCAATTACCCTCTCGGAAGAAGTTTTTTCTCAGCGCAGGATCCTGCCGCTATTTGAGTACCTGTATCGGGTTCACTTAATTAATATCTCTTTTACTGTACGAGGGCGGACGCCGTCCGCCGCCGGCGCCCAAGCCTGTCGTCCGTCAATTTTAGGTACCTTTCGGTGCCGTCCGCCGCGGGCGATATCATGTCCCGTCCCTCTGCGCAGATATGTGTGGAATAGGGCCATCCATTCGAATTTCGAAAGAAAGTCAACATATTTCGTATAAAAATGGGAATAAAACTATGATAAATAGTAAAAAAGAACATTTTCCTCAATAATTCAAGCAAGGATTTAAATCGGATACGGGTATTCGGTACTCAAGTTGATTAAACATGGATATGGAAATATGTTGGCACGGAAGAGGGGGTCAGGGAGTCGTCACGGCGAACGAGATCCTCGCCGAGGTAACCATCCAAGCCGGGAAGTACGTCAAAGCATTCCCGGAGTTCGGCCCGGAACGGATGGGCGCGCCCATACGAGCGTTCGCAAGGGTATCTGATGGCCCCATACGAGTTCATACTCAGGTCTACGAACCAGATATCGTCCTCGTGATAGACCAGACGCTGATCGGCAAAGTGGACGTGGGGAAAGGACTCAAAGCCGGCGGGACGATCATTGCGAATTTCCCCGGCACGAGCGCTGAACTGCAGAAAGCGATAGGCACGAGCGCGGAATGCCATGCGGTGGACGCGACGAAGATATCTTTGGAAGAGATAGGTCGCCCGATGGTGAACACATCGATGCTCGGCGCATTGGTCAAGATAAGGCCCATCGTGAGCTACGAAGCGCTGGAGGGCCACATCAGAAGAAAATTCGAGGGCAAGCTCCAGGAGAAGGCGATATTGCAGAACCTGGCGGCCCTTAAGAGAGCATACACGGAGGTGCAGTGATGGCCAACATGGCGAATTATAAGGACCTGACGATCGGAGATCGCATGCTGGAAGCGGGAAGCTCCGAAAAATTCCACACCGGCGACTGGAGAAGTCTCGCCCCCAGCGTGGACATGGAGAAGTGTATAAACTGCCTTACGTGCTGGATATACTGTCCCGACGAGAGCGTTCTGGTGGAGGACGGCAAACTCAAAGGGATGAAGATGTCGCACTGCAAAGGTTGCGGCATCTGCGCAAAGGTGTGCCCCAAGAAGGCGATAACGATGAAGGAGGAGTGAACATGGCCAAAGATATCGCGATAAACGGAGATGCCGCGGTCGCGCTCGCCTGGAAACAGATAGACCCGGACGTGTGCGCAGCATACCCCATCACGCCGCAGACCATAATCGTGGAGAAGTTCGCGGAATACGTCTCCAACGGAGAGGTGTCCACCGAGTTCGTCTGCGTGGAGTCGGAGCACAGCGCCCTCACGTTGTGCGTCACCGCAACATCCGCCGGGGCAAGGACATTCACGGCAACCGCCTCCCAAGGCCTTGCCTACATGTGGGAGATGATGCCGATAGCATCCTCGATGAGGGTGCCGCTGATAATGGCGGTGGCCAACAGAGCGGTCAGCGGACCGATTAACATCAACAACGACCACGGCGACGTGATGTCGGCAAGGGACACGGGATGGGTGTCCTTGTTCGCGGAGAACGTTCAGGAGGCGTACGACATGTCGATAATCGCCCCCAGGATATGCGAGCACCACGAGGTTCAGCTGCCGGGGCTGGTCAATCTTGACGGTTTCATATTGACGCACGCGATAGAGAGGATCACCCCGCTGGACGAG
This sequence comes from Candidatus Methanoplasma sp., assembly GCA_031283015.1. Taxonomy (GTDB): domain Archaea; phylum Thermoplasmatota; class Thermoplasmata; order Methanomassiliicoccales; family Methanomethylophilaceae; genus Methanoplasma. The sequence continues at coordinate 8,864 of JAITCQ010000029.1, read as the reverse complement.
AAGGACGTAAAGAAATTCGTCGGGGAGTACAAACCCCTGTATCCCCTTCTCGATGTGAAGAACCCCATATCCCACAATCTAATGGACGGACCGCTCTTCTACTTCCCTCACAAATACCAGACCGTTCTTGGAATGGAGAAAGCGTACAAGGTGGCCAAGGACGTCCTCGAGGATTTCGGGAAACTTTCCGGCAGGAAGTACAAGATCCTCGAGGAATACAAATGCGAGGACGCGGACTGCATAGCGATCGTTCTCGGATCGTCTTTCGGAACTATGAAGGAAGCCGTGGACCAGCTCCGCAAGGAAGGAAAGAAGGTGGGTGTCGCTATGCCCCGTCTCTACAGACCGTGGCCGATCGCGGAGATCGCAAAGCTCCTCAAAGGAAAGAAGACAGTCATCGTTATGGACAGGCACCTCAGCCTGGGGGCCTACGGCCCGATGTTCCCCGAGGTCGTCGCGGCCGCGCTCGAGAACGATACGATGCCGAAGATGTACAACTACATCTACGGGCTCGGAGGAGTGGACACCATGGTCTCCGATTTCGTTGACGTTTTCAGAGAGGCCGGGAGCGGAAAAGCGAAGAGGATCAATTTCGTGGGGGTGAAAGAATGAGTTCCGGATCGTTAACACTGAAGGACCTGAACAAGATACCGGTCAGACTGGCAAGCGGACACAGGCTTTGCGCCGGGTGTCCGGAATCGATAATCGCAAAACAGATACTTCTGGGAACGGAAAAGGAAGTGGTGGTGTCATGCGCCACGGGTTGTTTCGAGGTGTCGACCACGATCTTCCCTTTCACGGCATGGAAGACCCCCTATATCCACACCGCCTTCGGCAACGGCGCGGCGACGTGCGCTGGAGTGGAGGCGGCATACCAATCCCTCAAACGCAAGGGCAGAGTGAAGGAGGATGTTAAGTTCGTCACTTTCGCAGGCGACGGGGGAACGTACGACATTGGCATCCAGGCGCTCTCCGGCGCGATGGAGAGAGGCCACGACATGCTGTTCGTCTGCCTCAACAACGAGGCGTACATGAACACCGGCATCCAGAGGTCCAGCGCGACTGGGAAGGGGGCGTCCACCACCACTTCGTGGGCGGGAAGCGTCCTGCCCGGGAAGAAAGAGTTCCCCAAGGACATGACCATGATCATGGCCGCCCACGGGATACCATTCGCGGCCCAGGCCGCGCCTCACGCGTGGAAGGACATGGTCCAGAAAGCACAGAAGGCGTTCGAGGTCGGAGGGCCGTCGTTCATCAATACCATAGCGCCCTGCCCAAGAGGATGGAGGTTCGATTCCGCCGAGACCATCGCGATATCGAAGTTAGCGGTGGAGACCTGCGTCTGGCCTCTGTACGAGGTCGAGAACGGCACAGATTATACCCTCTCAGCCGAGAGCCAAAGGATCGCCGACGGCAAAGCGGAGAAGAAGCCCATAACCGAATGGATCAACTCGCAGGGCAGGTTCAGCCACCTCAGGGATGAGAAGTGGGCCTCCGTGGTCGAGAGCATGCAGGCGGAAGTGGACAAGAAGTGGAACGCCCTAGTGAAGCTCTGTAAACTTTAAGACAAAACCGAGGGCAGCGCCCTCATTCACTTTTTTTTGAATCAAGGCTTTTTAGAGACAGATGGCCATGTATAGGGGGATGCAGACCATGTTGTCCCTCAGAGAGAGGTCCTTTGTGTGCAATATGTACGGCTGTCCGATCCGACCGCCGAATTTACCGATAAACTTATCAAGGGACGAGTGCCGGACATATGATGACGATTTTACTTCGACCGGGCAGATTTTATTGCTTCTCTTGATAAGGAAGTCTATCTCTATGTCATTCGCCCTGTCCGCATTGTTGCTCCTTGAGTAGAAGAACAGCCTGTGCCCCCTTGCACGCAGCATCTGGGCGGCGACATTCTCCATAAGCATCCCTTCGTTGATGTTCAGTTTGTCCAGAAGGACCGATCTGTAAAAGTAATTGTCTGTGTAATCGTTGTCTGACAGCGCATGCGTCACAAGCAGTCCGGTGTCCGCCATGTAGCATTTTTGGCTTGAGGAGTCCAAATACATAGAGAGGCCGACGGTGGGGTCGGTAGCGTTGAAACACTGGTTTATGACCATCCCGTCGGCCAGCCACATGAAGGAATCCTCGTAGGTGCGGGTCCTGGAATCTTTGCTGAGCGAGGTTATGTTGAACTTTTTCTCCTTTTTGGAAAGCTGCGCCGGGATCTGGTCAAAGACCGCCGTAACCTTCATCTCATATCCCTTCGCGAACTTGGAGATGTCTTGGCGGTAAAGGTTAAGTATCATCTTCTTCGCACGGTCCGCGGCGGCAAAATCCTTACTCTCGGCATATGCGGCCACAACCTGAGGCAAACCGCCGACCAACACGTACTGCCTGAACGAATTCATGATTTTTCTGTGCACGGCGTTGCCGAGCGGCTCCAGCTTTTCAAAGCGGTCCCTTATGAAAGGGGCAGTCGTTTCATCACCCAAGGCCCAAAGGAACTCCTCGAAGTCCAAAGGGTGGAGATAAAGGTGTTCTTCTTCGGAAGGTATCACTATTTCCTGATTGTTGTGTTTTATTGAGATCAGGGAGCCTGTCTCGATAAAATCGTATCGTCCGTCAGCCACAAGGAATTTGATAAGTTCTCTCGCTTTCGGGAAACGTTGCACCTCGTCAAATATTATGAGGGATTCCCTCTTATAGAGAACGACACCGTTCAGAACAGACAACTTACTGAAAAATAGGTCAAGGTCCATGAGGTCGTTTTCGAAGATGTCCTTGATCGTCGGAGTCGTGTGTGCGAAGTTGATCGTGATGAAACTTCTGTATTCTTTTTTTCCGAACTCTTCTGCAAGGTAGCTTTTGCCCACACGTCTGGCACCGTCAATAAGAATGGCCGTCCTGCCCCTGCTTCTTTCTTTCCACTCAAGGAGTGCATCGTACGCCTTTCTTCTAAGATGCATTTTATCAATTATCGAATGATCACGCCAGTATAATTCCTTTTGCACCAAATAGCAAAATTCAAATGGTCAAATTTGCACCAAATAGCAAAATTCAAACAGCCATTTTTGCACCAAAAGGCAAAATTCACCGATCGCGTCCAGCTCAAAGAAGCATGACGATAAGGATCCCGAGCACGGCGCCGATGAGTGCGCTCAGGCAGTTGTTGGTGTATTTCGACATCATGCCCTTCCTTTCGAACGTGGCGCCGAACACGCTGTCTATCAGGTTACCGGCTATGCCCATTGCGATCGGTATCAGGAAGTAAGCGTCTATGCCCTTGAAGATAAGCAGCCACCCTATTGTGCCGGTGAACGCAGCCGCGACCACAGAGGACACGGTCCCGAGCGCGGACACTCCTCCGTTGGTCCCGCGCTTCACCCTTTCGAAGGTGGTTATGAGCCATACCTTCCTGTCCCTGATCCCGATCTCGCTTGCGACGGTGTCCGCCGCCGCGACCGTCAGGGTCGTTATGAACGCGACGGTGAGCTCAAGGTCGTATTGTCCGCCGAACTGAATGTTCTGCAGCCAGTAAAGGAACGCGAATATGCATGCGGGCATGCCGACGCCCAGCACGTTCTTGTGCGTCCTTTCCCCGAAATTGCCTTCCTGAAGTCCGAGATCGCTTTTCTCACTGAGGTCCATCCTCGTTGCGATAAGGCCCGCGAATGTGAACGCCACAAGAAGTATCAGCCATTCCACGGAACCGAGCACTCCCACCGTGTAGCCTACGACAAGGGACGCCAGCGCTCCCGTGAACGTAAGCATCTGCAGCTTGTAAGCTATTCCCGACAGAGCGGCGGACAGTATACCAGATATGATAATCTGGGTAATCAGTTCCATAGGATGGAAATACACGCACAGAATATAAATGTGAGTTTCGCTCAGACCAGTTTCCCGAGGATCTCCGTGGCGTACTCTATGCAGAGGGAACGGTCTTTCAGGGGGAAGAACATGACCTTGCCCTGAGGATATATCGTGGTCTCCATCCCCCGCCAGTCGAAGACCGCCATCATCTCGTCCTTTTGTTTCAGGGAGAGACCCATCCCTTCCAGTTGGTCCGATACCTTTTCCATATTGAGGCACAGATCGTCCGCCGAAATCGCCATCAGCGCCTCGCCGCCGCAGAGGCGCATCGTAGTGAATCTCATTCCATGCCTCTCAATATCTTTTCGGAGGCGGAACGGAATTCGTCAAGGCCCGAAGCGTTGATGATCATCACATCCGATAGGGCGATTACCTCCGCCAGTCCCCAGGATATCTCTCTGGTATCCCTCGTGTTGAACTCGTCAAGGCTTCCGGGCGCGTCCTCCCTTCCTCTTTTCACAAGTCTTTCGTACCTTTGTGCGGGGGAGGAATGTATCCCGATGATCAGGACATCGCCGCTGAGCTCTCTGAACGATCTCACCTCGTCCATGCTCCTGCAGCCGTCTATGAGGAACGTTTCCCCGCTCATCCTCTCCATCGTACGTTGAGCCCAGATGTTCTTTCCGAACCTCGTTCTCTCCGCACTCGCGAATTCTCCGATGCCGATCCCCGCTTCCCGTTCGGAGGACCTTGAATAGAAATCCCTGACTGCGTCGCCCATGCGGGCAGAGGGGATACCAACTGAATCTGCGACCGAAAGGAACTCTTCCTTGCCGGCGCCCGGCATTCCCGCAACGACGATTATCCTCATTTCACAGAAGGTTCTCAGATATGTTGGTCAGTATCCTGTCGCAGTACATGCATCTGAGTTTCGGGGGGTTGCGGTCCTCGACCTGGAATTCGGGGACGACGGGCTCCCCCCTGTTGGTGATGCAGTTGGGGTTGCTGCAGTTCGCAAGCCCCACGATATGGTCATCGAGCCTGACCTTGAATTTCTCCGCCACGTAATAATCTCTGATAATGGATATCGTCGCGTCAGGAGCGATGAGGGCTATCTTCCCCACCGTCGTATGATCGAGCTCCCGGTCCTCAACTTTTATGACGTCCTTCCACCCGTTCGTCTTGGACGAGGGGACGTGCATCCCTATGCTTATCACCGAGTCGATGTTGTGCTCGTTCACTTTCAATATCTTAAGGACATTGAGCGCCTGACCGTTGGCGATGTGGTCGATGACCGTACCGTTCCTTATCGGCGGTATCTTCGTCTCCGCGATCCTGCCGTCATCCATCGATCTCACCTCCCAATATGGCGCAGAGCAGCGCCATCCTCACCGGTACGCCGTTGAACGCCTGCTCGAAATATTTCGCGTGCGGCGTGGTATCCACTTCCGGCAGTATCTCGTCCACTCTGGGCAATGGGTGCATGACTATCATGTCGCTCTTCGCCTCCCGGAGTATGGCGTTCCCGATCCTGTACATCCCGGCCACCTTCTGATACTCGGCGGGGTCCGGGAACCTTTCTTTCTGGATCCTTGTGACGTAAAGGACATCGGCCTGCCCGATGACGTCCTCCAAAATAGGCGTCTTCACCGGCTTGCACCCTTTGTCCACGATGTGGTTGAAGATGTCCTTCGGCATCTGCAGCGACTCGGGGGCGACAAGCGTGAGCTTTGCGCCGAACATCGTCAGGGCCTCAGCAAGGGAATGCACCGTGCGGCCGTATTTCAGGTCGCCCACCAGAACTACGTTCAGGCCGTCAAGGGACCCTTTGGCGGACCTCATTGTGAAAAGGTCGAGCAGCGTCTGAGTGGGATGGGAACCCGCCCCGTCCCCGGCGTTGATCACCGGGTTCTCGGAGAACTTCGCGGCGAGCCTGGCCGCCCCCTCGTGGGGATGCCTAAGCACGATGACGTCGCAGTACCCGTCCACCATCTTGATGGTGTCGGCAAGCGTCTCCCCCTTCGACATGGACGTCATGGACATCTCGGAAACATCTATGACCGTGCATCCGAGTCTTCCTGCCGCGCTTTCGAATGATAGTTTTGTTCTCGTGGAAGGTTCGAAGAACAGGTTGCCGAGCACCTTGCCGTCCAATACCTTCTTCACCTTTTCGCCTTTGGCGTAAGGTATCATTTCCTCGGAAAGGTCAAGCAGAAAATTTATCTGCTCCCGGTCGAGGTCGCGTATTGAAACAAGGTCCTTGTCGTAGAAGTCCATGCTTCGTTATCCGAAACTCACGATATAACTCTTTTTCCTGCGGGTTCCGGTAAGGACGTCCTCGGAGATGCTGCGGAACGCTTCTGCTGCCTTCGGAAACTCACTTTTTTATTTCGCCCCGGCGATATAGACAGTGTGTCAGACGGGAGACGCACAGGTCATAGATCGATGCCGCGTCTTTCGCCCCCAGAGGTATTCAAAGATGAGAGCGGATGTACCGGAATTGCTGTTCGCCTCGCGCGGGGAATTCCGCGCTTGGCTGCAGGAAAATTCGGAGACCAGCAGCGGAGTGTGGATCGTGTTCGGAAAGACCAAGGCCGTCGTCACGTTGTCAGCGAACTGCGCCTTGGAAGAGGCCCTCTGCTTCGGATGGATAGACGGGCAGATGAAAAGCGTCGACGGCACCAAATATCTGAAATATTTTGCAAAACGCCGCGCCAAGAGCCCTTGGTCGGACAAGAACAAAAAGATCGTGGGGACCCTTCGCGAAAGGGGACTGATGACGGAGCCGGGCGAAAAGGCTGTGGAGACGGCGGTAAAGAACGGGACATGGGACGCTCCGAAAGATCGTATAACAGACGAGCAGGTAGAAGAATTCGCAGAGAGGTTGACCGGCATATCGCCCGCATATGAGAATTTCTGCAACATGTCGCGCTCTGTCAGGCTCGAATATGCCGGGAGGTACCTCTCGTTCAAGAGCGAAGAGGCCAGGCAAAGGGACCTCGAAAGGACCATAGATCGGCTCAACAAGAACTTGAAGCCCATGTGACCCGAAAAGGCGGCCGAGCGTATGCGTGGGAATATTAATTAACGCAGGATGAATCGAGGGGTCATGCTGAATGTCGTCGGAAGGTCTCACAGAGGGCGGACATGCGAATATTCCAGAGGGGATATTTCAATAAGGACGCCGTTCGTCGTAAGCGGCCCCGGCGATCCCGCCGTTCAGATAACGACGGGAGACGAAGGCAGGACCCTGCGTTTCCTCGGGTCGGAGATTCCCATCGATCAAAAACTGCTCACATCGGCATCCTCAAAGAAAGATTCCGAGCCTTTTTGCAAAGACGGCGTATGTGTCATAAGACTTCCGTTCTCCGATGAATGCGAGATCCCGGACGATTCGGACACGGTCGTCATCCCGAATGCGTTCGAACTGAGGAATGACGCAAGGAAACTTGTTGATTCGGTGATAAGGATAAGAGAGAAGATAGGATACAACAGGCTTCTCTGCATGTTCGGAATAGCCGAACCGTCCACAATGGCTCTGCTGGCATACATGGGCGCGGACGTGTTCGACGACTCTTTGGCAAAGGCGATCGGCCTCAAGAAGATGCGGCTGATCCCGGAAGGGGAGATATGCGCCGAAAACGACGTCTCCGAAGAGAACGCCGCCGAACTGAAAAAAGAATGCGAGAAGATCAACATTTTCACGGAATCGGGAAGGCTGAGGGAACTGGTTGATCAGAGGTCGGCGTCATCGCCGTCGTCGGTCGCCGCACTAAGGATATTCGACGACGCCGGCTATAGGTATCAGGAGGAATGCTGCTCAACGGTGGGAACAAAGTTCGCTTGCAACACCACGCAGTCCCTGAGGAGGCCGGATATAAAGGTGTTCCGCGAGAAGATATCCGAAAGATACAGAAAACCGGAACATAAGCGCATCCTGCTTCTGCTTCCCTGCTCGGCAAAGAAACCCTACCACACGTCAAAGACACACAAAGCGTTCGCATCCGCGATACACACGGCGAGACACGACACGCTTATCCATGAAGTTATCGTCACATCCCCCCTTGGCATCGTGCCCAGGGAGCTGGACATCTTCTACCCCGCCAATTCGTACGACATACCGGTCACCGGAGAGTGGAAATGTCAGGAGAGGGAGATGATAAGGACGATGGTGTCCGGAATACTCTCGCAGGGTTATGACAAAGTGATATGCCACCTGGGCGAAAGCTCGGAGTTGGTCAGGGATCTGGCGGAGATAGAGGAGACCGTCGTCGGAGACCCGACGTCCCCCGCATCGCTGAGGAACCTGGACGAAGCTCTCAGGAAGGCCGCAAAGGGGATGGAACCCGCCGACTATGCGATCGAGAGGATCGAGTCGGTGAGATCGATACTCTCGTTCCAGTTCGGACGTGATGTCGCCGATGCCTTAATGAACGGAAGCTACGCGATAGGCAAGTTCCCGTACTGGAAGATATTGAGGGACGACCCGCAGAACCCCAAGGAAAAGGTACAGTTGGGAATGCTCACGCCGGAAAGGGGAATGATATCCCTTACGGCAGAGGGCGCGGACATCGTCGCCGGAACCGGGAAGAACATCGTGGAGATGACGGACTTCGAGATGAAAGGCAATCTCTTCGCAATAGGCGTGCTGAACGCCGACCCCGGCATCAGGCCCGGCGATGAGGCGATCGTCATGCTCAGCGGGAACGTGACGGCGGTGGGCGTCGCGATGATGTCCGGCAGAGAGATGGCCGACCTCAGAAGAGGGATAGCCGTGAAGATAAGGCATAAGAGGAAGTGACCTTTCACTTTTGGTAGTTTCGGGTACTTTCGGAGACCTCCCCCGCTTTTCTTAATATACTCTCCCGTCAATGATGATATTGAAGGTCGCAGTGCATCCCCAAGAAGCACAGGACACTTCAGGAAAAACGGGGTCACATCCCATATCCATCCGCCCCGTTCTTCTTTGTTCTCCTATTATTGGATGGAGAATTCCTTTGACGTCTCTCTTCCAAGCTTAGAGAACCAGATGCTTATGAGGATCCCGGCGCCCAGCGCAA
>JAITCQ010000003.1 GCA_031283015.1 Candidatus Methanoplasma sp. | reverse complement strand
ATCGTGATGGTCGGAGGCGCGCCGGTCACGCAGGCGTATGCGGACAAGATCGGCGCGGACATATACGGAGAGTCTGCGAGCGAAACGACCGCGAAAGCAAAGACGATTTCCAAGTGAGGTGGGAAGATGACAGAATATATGATAAACATGGGTGACGGAAGCAGGGTCTTTATGACCAAGGAGCAGATCGTCAGCGACATTCAGGCGGGGATCGGCAACGCTGTGGACTGCACTGGAGTCGCGGAACTCAATGCGAACGAGATCGAATTCATCTGTGAGATAATGTGTGACAAGAACCGGGTCGTCGGTGTGGAGCCCGGGAACGAGGTCGTAATGACGGAGGACTTCGGAGGCAACCGGTTCGGCATCGACAGCGGAACATGCGGTAACGGTGTGGAGCTTGGAAGAAGGGAAAGCTCCCTCATCTTTGAGAAGGCCTGGTCCATGGACACATTCGAATTGGGACACACAGACTACAGTATCAAGGCCGTCAAGCCTATCATCGCGCATGAGATGCAGACGATGGAGCAGATGCAGTTCCTCATGACGGTGCCTCTCCTGTACGGGACCATGCCCAACATGGGTCTGTACTACATACCGGACGGCCCGTACGGGAACCCGGCGGACCTGATGAGGGAATTCAAGATCGAAGAGGCGATGGTCGCCGCAGAGGCTGCTGCCGACCACCTGGCAAGAGACATTAAATTTGTTTCAGTGAAGCTCCAGGAGGCTGGATCGGACGGGTTCGATTTCGACACCACGGCATCCGCCGGAGACGCGGATTTCGTAGGTACTCTGAAAGGGGTCGCGGAACTCAGAAAGGAACGCCCCGAAGCGAACATCATGATGGGTATGGCGGGGGAGAATATCCTTGGTATACACGGTTCGATCGAATATGACGGAAAGGCCGTAGCGGGGATGTATCCCCACGAGCAAGTGGTGCTCGCAGAGAAGGTCGGCGTGAATGTGTTCGGTCCAGTGGTGAATACAAACACCGGCAGGAGCACGGCGTGGAACATAGCGCGCGCGGTCGCAATAACTAAAGAATGCGTCAAAAAATCAAACATCCCAATCCACCCGAACATGGGAATGGGCGTCGGCGGGATACCGATGAGCGAGACCCCCCCTATAGAGGCGGCGACAAGGGCCAGCAAAGCTATGATCGAGATCGCCAAAGCGGACGGTATATAGATCGGCGCGGGGGACCCCGCGGGAATATATCTTTCCCATATAGCTGCCTCCGGAATGGGCGGAATGAGAACGGCAGGAGACCTCGTTGCGAGAATGGAGTTCGCAAAGAGCATGAGACTTGACAAAGCGAAGGAGTATGTCGCAAAGAAACTCGGCGTGACGCCATACGATCTGTCAGACGTCTATCAGATGAGGGAACTCAGAGAACAGCTTGACATCGGAGTGATAACGGCACTTCCCACGGCATCCAGGGGTATCCAATCTAAATTCAAGATCGAAGACCTTCTTGGCATAAAGATCAATTGCTGTGAGAACTACCGCGCAAGGATGAAGAGATGAAAACGACGGGCGTAAGCCCGTCTTATTTTTTAATGAGGGTAAATAATGTCAGAAGATGTAAACATCAGCGGAGACAATGGAGGGGGGTTGGTCCGTTCAATAACGTGGAAACAGGGGACGCTGATCGTGCTGGGGATCCCTGTTTTGATACTCCCCTCCCTGTATGACGTTTCCGGCATACTGTGGGCGTTCAGCATTATTGCATGGACGGTATCGGTGGTACAAGGCTTTATTCAGAACGCCGCTTTCGGGGAATTGATAACGACATTCCCCGACGCGGAAGGCATCCCGAGCGCTACGAGCAGAGTATTGACGCCACCAAATGCGTCCAGATACCACTACAAAAAATTCATTGCGGCATTTGGAGCATGGGGGTATTGGTTCGCTTGGACGCCCGCGCCGGCCGTGTTCTCGATCCTGATGGCAAATTATCTGTCGGATTATTTCAGCTTCTTCGGGGAGATGAACTTCACCATCCTATCCGTGACCATCGGGGTGTTAGTTATTGGGGCGTTCCTGCTCGTAAATCTACGCGGGCTTTCCAAAGGCGCAAGCGCAGGGTTGGTCTTAGCGATCCTCTCGATAGTGCCTATGTCGATCGTGCTCGCCGCCACATTCTTCACGGGAGACTTCCAGATATCCAATATATCCAACGGCTGGCTGCCTCCCGACTGGGCATGGGGTCCGATGGATATAGTGATGCTGTTCGGCTGTCTCGGCCTTCTGCAGTGGAGCGCTTGCGCGTGGGAGGGGGTGGTCATATATGGTCCGGAATATAAGAACCCTGGAAGCGACGTTCCGAAATCGCTGCTTGCGTGCGGTTTCATCTGCCTTTTCCTTTACTTCTTCATGTCGACCGCAGTGTTCGGCTCGCTGGGAGTGGATGGCGTGGAAGAGGCCGGTACAGCGACGCTTGTTCCGATAGCAGTGATGGTGTTTGGGGAAGCGGGAGCATCTTTAGCTGTCATGCTGCTTGTCGCGGGGATGCTTCTGATCATTCAGACAGGATTCCTGGGGGGGTCCAGAAGCCTGTATTCTCTGGCAAGGTCGGGGAACATGCCGAGGTTCTTCACGAAGACTACCAAGAACGGGGCCCCGATATGGTGTCTGCTCTTTGCTTTCGCTGTGAATGTTGCCTTGATATTTGTTGGCACTCCGGTGGCGATAATAGCGGGGTCAGGTATGGGATACTGTATTGGCATCGCCGTTGCGCTTACTGCGTATTATATCTCAAAAACGAATCCAAGATTCAAAGACCTCCCGAGAGGCTGGTATGCGCCCAGAGGCTGGAAGTATGTTGCGCTGGTGATGATCTTCTTCCAGCTGTTGGTACTATTCCCATTCCTGGGCTATTGGAACTATACGATATACGGCATATTCCCGACCATGCTGGGCCTATTCATCATTTTGATATATGTACCAGTATGGTTCATTGTGCAACGGTATGAGGGAAAAGATGCAGCATAAACATTTTTAAGCCGAACGGGGACCCTCGGTCGGAAGGCGTCCCTGTTCGCCCCTATAAAAACCCATTTCACATCAGTATTTTCGCAACGAACTCTCTCACCTTTTCGTCGTATTCCCCCGACGATATCTTTTCCTTTTTTGCGAACGGCACCCTGAGGTCCCCCTTATACTCAATAGAGAAGAACTCGCAGAAGTCCTTGAGGCCGTTCACCGCATAGTCGGCGACCTCCTCTTCCGCACCCGACGTTATCAAGACGGCCATCTTCTTTCCGGCCATATCATTGTACGAAAAATCTTCCGAATGGCAAAGGCAATGAAGCCTGTTGAGGAACGCTATCGTGCATGGAGTGAACTGCCACATGTAGATCGGCGACGCCAGCACCGTTATGTCCGAGGCCAGGAACTTTCCGTATAAGTTAGACATGTCGTCTTTGACGGCGCAATGCGAACTCAGGACCGCCTTTTGACAGGCGCCGCAGTTCTTGCAGCCTTTTATGTCCATGTCGAATATGCGTATCTCTTCGATATCCGCTTTGTTCCCCGCGATATTCTGGAAACGATCCGCAAGTTCGGAGGTGTTGCCGTTTGCTCTGGGGGATCCGTTGATGATCAGCGCCTTCATATCCGATGTTACAATGTCCGGATATTTATCCGTTTACGGCCCCTTCATTCTGGAGAAGGAGGCGCATTGAACCGCCATCACCGAGACCCCAATGTCCAACGGATCGTGTATTATCCTCTTTGCCTTTTTCACTCCGAGTTCGTCAAAGGGGAAAGGTATCCCTGGCGATGAGAATATCGTCCCTTCTCTTACGTGTCTTCCGTCTATCGGCGCCGGCGCCGCGTTGAAAACCAGATCATGCGCGGAGAGGTCGCCTCCGAGGTCGTTCGTTATCTTTACGCCGATACGTTCCGAAAGGTCCCTTGTCTTATCCTTATCAATGTCATAGACGGTGACGTACGCACCCATATCGGTCATTATCTCGGCGGCGATGCTCCCCACTCGTCCCGCGCCTAGGACCAACACTTCCTTCCCGGCAAGCCCTCCGGCGGCCCCCTTCAGTGCGGAGACGTAGCCCGCAGCCGTCGAGAACGAATTGTTGGAGAATCTGCCGTTCGTTGTGTTTATCGCTATGAATTTGATATCGTCGGCCATGAATATCATCTCCGCCCCCGCCGAAAGGGCCTCGGCGAGGCCAGTCACATCCGCTGCCTCTGTCACAAAGGCGTCCATTCCCAGTTTCCTCACTATCTCCGCAACGGATTCCGAGAACTTCTTGATAATACCCATACCCGACGTGACCGGCACGACGCCCACCCTCAGGCCTGTGAGTTCAATCATGTCCGGTCCGATCCCGACAGCATCGCATGCCAGTTCTAAGGCGTTCATGCCCGTCTGATCAACGAGCATATCGTTCGTGCCGTCGAGCGACCCTATTATGTCCTTTACCATTTCGTCGGTGAGCCTTGTCATCATATCATCTTCGGTGTTCTGTCGATATATTCATCCAAACCGCATTCTTCCATTATGTTGCCTATGAACCTCTTCCTCTTCTCCAAGACCTCGGCAGCAGTCTTTCCTTTGGTGATCACCGTCGCTCTCCACGCGTTCTTTCCCGGAAGATAGTCGGTGATGGCTTCGTCCGCTCCGAAAAACCTTGTTTCGAACCTCGGCGAAGTTACTTTTCCGAAAACTTTTTCGCCGCAGGTGATAAGTCTGCCATCCTCCACTAAATAGTGCTCATATGCGGAGCATTCGTTCCTGTTCTTTCTGCCGGTGCTTTTTCCAAGCGAAGAACACGTCAGCTCCTCCAGTATGTTCACGTCGGTGGCGGCCCATATGGCGGCCGGGGTCTGGCTCGGGATGCGGGCGTCCACTTCCAGCACCCTGAGTCCCTTCTTAGTGTAGATCGCCTCCACATCCATGAGGCCGTTCAGACAGATAGCCTCCGCGATCCTTTTTCCTATGCCAGCGAACAGTTCATCATCCTCTTTCGGCAGGATGTTCGGTTCGCAGAGCACCATTTTGCAGTCGTAGTTGGAATCAAGGACCACTTCCGTGGTGGTAAAGGACCTCGCCGAACCTCCGTTGCCGATGACCTCGATGGATACACTCTTCCCCGAAACGAACTCTTGGACAATGGGGATATCTCCGAGACCGTCGACGATCCTCAGCGCCGCCTCCATCTCCTTTTCATTGTTGACGGCGGACACACCTATGCTTCCGCTTTGAGAAGAGGGTTTGACTATCGCTGGGAACCCACATTCTGGCCAGGGCGCAGGCATCGGAACATCTATTCCGGACATTATCTCGTTGGATCTTTCTTTAGACGACGATAAGGAATATGCGTCAGGGTCAAAAAGGAACGGGATCCCCGAACCCCTCATCATCCCGTCTAGCGCAGATAAGGCTTCGATATCCTCGCATGCCGGTATCACCGCGTCGCAATCGTGGAGTATCCTTTTCGCTCTCCCGGCGTCCTTTACGATATCTAGGGTCTCATACGAATCGGAAAGGGACAACGCCGGCGCGGACGTTTTCTTGTCGATGACAATTGTCTCGAACCCGGCCTTGCTTGAAAGGAAGACCGCTTCCATGCCTTGAAGGGCCCCTCCTACGATGCCTATCCTCATCCCTCATCTACCCCCTGCCCTCAATCTTCTCAAAAGGCCCTCATACTCTGTGTTCGAGGCCGCTTTCTTTCCCATCTCGTCCAGCATCCGCAGCACATGCTCTACGGACCTGCGGCCGTTGTCAATGTCCAACTCATGCTGGGCCACACCCGCCAGGTCCTCGTGCGGGGGAACAACGGAAGTGATTACGTTGGCACCCGCGTCCAGTCTGCTCTTCAGCCCCGCTATGCCCTCCACGTCAAGGGATGCGGGTATCAGCCTGTCCGGGAACAAAAGACGCATCACGGCTATCGAGATTAGTTCGTCGAGAGGTTCCGGGGGCCTCATACTCTCCATTGGCGTCCCTTTCTGAGGGACGAAGGTCATAGCGCGTATCTGCTCGCACCCCAGAGAACCCATCTTGATGATGGAGTCTGCCCTGTCCTCCAACGTCTCTCCGAGACCGACCATGATGCCGTCCTCGCTTAGGAGACCGGCCTTTCTCGCCCATATCTTCTGGTTCAGCCGGTTGTCGAAGTCCTGTTCCAGCCTGAGTCGGGAGAACAGGTCCCGGTTATATGTTTCCTGATAGCAGGCGAACCAATCTGCTCCAGCTTCTCTGAATTTTGAGAACGATCCTTCCGGCACCGCCCCCGGCGACACCATTATCGATATGTCAACATCGTCCCTGACCCTTCTCACTATCTCCAAGAACTCGCTGTAGTCGGCGGCGCACATGAAGGGGTCCTCGCCCATGGTGAGGTCCACCAGGTTTATCCCTGCGTCCTTGAGGCTTCCTGACAGCGCCAGGACCTCGTCCGCCGTCTTTCTGTACCGAGGAAGATCGTTCGTCCTTCTGTAATAGCAGAACGCACAGTTGTTCCTGCAGAATGTAGAGAAATAAACGAATCCGTAGACGAACACCTTGTTCCCGAACACTCTGTCCCTTACGGACCTTGCCGCCGAGAACAGCTCGGCGATGTCGCTCTCCCTTCTGACCGACAGGAGTTCAGCTATATCGTCCCTTGATATTCCCGCGTTCCCCTTTGCTCTCTCTATGATCTCGGCGACACTCAAATTTCTCCCTTCAATTTATCTTCGCACCGTTCAGGTAGCTCAGGCTCCTGCCGGCCTTCCTGACGCTGCCCTTGCCGTTCATAAGCATGAGCAACCTTTCGAGGCCGAACCCGGCGCCCGACCACGGCTCGTGCACGTCGTGCGCCGCGTCCAGTATATGCGGTCCGACGGCCCCGGATGATACCTCCGTGTCTCCGACCATCACGTCAAGAGTCTCCTTGTATACGTCCGATTCCTCTCTCGACAGCGTGTACTCCAGCCCGGTGACGCCCATCACATCGTCGATGTATCCTTTCAGCGCCTCCGTCGCGTCCCTTTCGGGCCCCAGCTCCACCAGGTTGAGCATCGTGAATTCTTCAAGATGCGTCCCGCTGTGCGATTCTTTCCTGAAACACGAGCCTATCTCGAATATCCTCACCGGACCGTCCGTGTGGTCCCTGAGTTTTCTCATAACGTAGTAAAGGTTGGGCGCAAGCATCGGTCGCAGACACCTTTTCTTGTCAATGAAAAATACCTGTTTATAGAGGGGGTGATCGGGGGTGATCGTCATTTTCTCAAGGGATGCGGCCGAGATCATTGAGGGCGTCCTCACCTCTATGAAACCTCGGGAGACCAGCACACCCGAGATATCCGCCTCCAGCTGCGCCAGCTGGTGTCTCGAGGGAGATCCTATCATTCCCGTTATTGCCCTTTCGTTCAAAGACACAAGGTCCGACATCAGCCTGGAGAACGCCTTCTCCCTTTCTTCGGCGCTGTCAAAAACAGAGGAATCCCTGGGATCGTCTCCGTATTCCCTCAGTTTTTGGATCTGTGCGTCAGTGAAACCTGCGTTGATATCGTCACCACCGGCATTCTTTATGGCGAGAGACCGGGGAATCGAACCCCGCTAGTTGAGCTTTAGAGGCTTACCGGTCCCAGACCGTCCCCCGTTCCATCATTATGCATCGTTCAATGTTCTTTGGATATATTATTCCTGTGTATGTCTGGGTCTTGGGGCGGAATGTCTCCACATAGGCTCTTCAGGTTTTCCCGTCCGCCTTTTTTCTAATCGATAAGGAGGATGAGTAGAACGCCCGCAGCGGACAGGTTCCCCGAATGAAAGTCAAACGGGGTCGATCCTGGCGGGATGGGTCCTTTGCTGAGATGTTTGTCCGCTCAACTGGTATTGTTTATGAATTGTTGTGTTAATATAAAAATGTATCCTATTTATATAATATTTTTAGAAACTATTATTTAAAACTAACTATTTTGACAAAAAGATGAAAGGCATAATATTAATACTCTTGCAGACACTATGCAAAATATAGCAAAGATCGTCAGGCACTGAGGAGATATCGGAATGTTCACCGTCATGGCATATGTTTGGCTCATCATAGGGGGTCTTCTGGAACCCACTTGGATCCTTGCCATGAAGAAGTCCAATAGCTTCAGGGACAGAAAATGGGCGGCGATCGCGGCGGTCCTGATCGTGGCGAGTCCGTACTTCCTGTCCCTTTCCATGAGCGAAGGGATACCCGTGGGGACGGCCTATGCCGTGTGGACAGGGATAGGCGCCATAGGCGCGATCGTACTGGGGGCTCTCCTGTACAAAGAATCGGTGGAAAAGAGGTGCATGTTCTTCGTGTTCCTAATAATAATTGGGGCGGTGGGCCTTGGCTTGGGAGGCGTATGAGATGAAGCCTTGGTCGTGGGTGATAGTTGGGGGCACTTTCGAGACTGGCTGGGCCTTGTGCATGAAGATGTCAGAAGGGTTCACGGATATCCCATGGACCATCGCCACTTTGATCCTCATTTTTGTTTCCGTATACTTACTCGACTGCGGTCTGAAGAGGGGGATACCGGTCGGAAGCGGCTATGCGGTATGGGTCGGCGTGGGTGGGATAGGCGGCATTGTCATGGGCATCATCGTGTTCGGAGATTCGATGCTGTGGTCGAGACTAATGTTCGCGGCCATTATCATCATCGGCATCATCGGGGTGGAACTGACGTCGAATCCCAAAGCAGGGAAGGACAATCAGGACAGCTGAATTCTGAACGGCGTTATGCTCAGCACGCTGCTTGGGCAGATCCTCTCGCATCTCCTGCACGCGGTGCCCGCGCAGCGGTCGGACCTTATCTTTCCAAGGGTCTTTTCCCCATCCTTGACGACGGTTATCGCATCCTCTGGGCATTCTTCGGCGCAGCTCCCGCACATGACGCAGCCGACTATCTCGCCCGCCAGTATCGTGCCCGTGTTCTCCAGCATCGTGACCTTCCTGCCCTCCGTATCGGGGAGGTCCGTCGCCGACACCCTGACCACTTCCGGGTCAGGCGAAGGGACCGGCAGATGCGGCAGGTCGTAGACATCCATCATGTTGTTGTATTCCGAAGCGGGCATCCCCTGCGACCATAGCGAATATTCTATCGAATAGATATCCTTGAACGCTTTGGCGGTCGCGAACATGCAGTGGGTAGCTCTCAGGCGTTTTGCGAACTCGCGGAGGCTCTCTATGCTTACCTCCCCCGTCGCCAGTTTCCTCGCCAATTCTATCGACGTGTTCCCGAATTGGATTATCTTCTCCGCACCCGGCACCACCATTCCTATCCTGAGAGCCTTCTTTGCATCGACGTAAAGACCGGATGCCCCGGACATGTATGCGAGCTTGACGTCGTCCGTCCAAAAGCCGGCCTCGATAAGCAAAGTGAGGAACCCCGCTCTGAGCGCTCCGATCGCTTTCCCCGCCTCGTCGATGTCTTTGGAGAATATCCCTATGCCGTCCTGAAGATGCAGCGATCCGTCTGGGCTGCCTATCTTCGGCGGTATTATCGTGCCTGTATCGATGCCGCAGCAGATGGCCGCGACGACCCCGGTCCCGGTTATGCCTTTTGCCATTCCGTGCATCCTTCCTTCTTTAACGACCTTTCCGGAAAGAGGATCGATAACGTCGCCGGGGCTGTCTTTCATCGAGCCGTCGAGGACCGTACATTCCCATCCGTTGTCCCTTATGTCGACATCCGCTATGGCCCCCGGAGCCGCCAGCATGCCTTTCGCTATCTGCTGCCCCTCAAGCGCAGGCCCCGCTGCCGCCGAACCGGTGTAAACGTTCCCGCCGACGACCAGGGCCATTTCCGCATTGGTGCCGTAATCCACGACGATGCAGGGCTCCTTCGAATCCAGCACGTCGGTTATCAGGAGCATCGCGATCGCGTCCGCTCCTATCTCGTGCGTGACGGCGGGAGGTATCATGACGGATGCTTCAGGCATTCCTCTGATCCCCAGGTCGGATGCTTTCATTATGTCCCCGTCCCTCGGGGGAGAGACCACACCAAGCGATCTCAGCATGTTCTTTCCCGCATAGGCCAGATCCCTGATCTCGATGTTCTGGAAAAGAGACAGTTGGAACGGGTTGCCGCACACCGCCACCGTCCTTACCCTTGACAGGTCGGTGCCGAACGTTGAGAAGAGGGAGTTTATCGCCGCTATCATCAGGCCATTCGCGACATCCCTTCCCGACGTCATTGCAAAGTTAACATGGTCGATAACGTTCATTCCCGGTATCGGGTGGCGCGCCGTTATCGACGTCGCTATGGTATTGCCGGTCTCTTTTTCCAGCAGCTGCGCCCTGAATCCGCTTGTGCCGATGTCCAACGCGATGCAGTACTCTGTCACTTTCCCGCCTCATATGTATATTCCGCATTTTTCAAGCGTTTTGAGAGTCTTTGCGTATACGTCCAAGTATTCGTCCGTGGGCTTTATCTCTTTTACGTCATAACAATCTTGGAACCTTTTGCCCGCCGGAGGCTTGGGATAGTTGTCTTTGTACAGAGCGACTATGCTGTCGAGTATCTTGTTCACTGTGGATATCTCCATGCCCGCGGCGGCAGCGGCGGCCTCACCCATCATCCGCGCTTCCATTCCGGTGGTCTTGTCTTTGACGACGCCCTTGCATGATGCAGATCCGGATATGAGTTCCCTGCCGGATGCGGTATCCGTTATTGTCTGCGCGGCCACCTCCAGAAGGCACATCTCGGTGCACGGCCCCGCCAGAGTATAATATTGGTTCGCCAGGAGAAGGTCTGTGTTCTTGTCCAGAGCCGCGGCCGCATGGGCCGCGATCTGCAGTGTCTCCCTGGTGGTGGTCGTGCCCCATCTTATGTGGATCGGACCGTCCAAATGTATATCGCAGTCAAAAAGCGCAAAGGACGCTAGCATCGTCGCGACGTCGCATATCGCTGTCTCTTCGACCCCTCCCGAGTACCCTCCGAATATCGGCATCTGCTCCATCATGATTATATCGTCCGCGGTCGCCCATCCCGCTATCATAGTCATACCGCTGTTGTCTATCTTCAGTTCGTTCAGCTGAGACACCTCGTGCGCGTCGTAATATCTGAGACCGTATTCCGTGAGGTCCGAGGACAGCCTTCCCGCCGCGGACAGCGGGGTCTCCGGACCCTATATCCCCATACCCGGCCTTCCGGCCATGCTGCATGCGTCTCTGACATACCTTATCTCGGCCAGGGTCGCCTTTATCTCCCAAGGGGTGTTCGTGGTCGACGGTCTGCCGCTCACTGTGTTAAGGATACCGCTCACAAGCGTGTCGACCGCGGTCTCCTGAGCATAGCTCTGCATCACGTTGGGGAATATCTCTTCGGACACGGGCGCGCCCGTGGGACCGCCCTGGATTATCGGTTTTCTTTTTGAGTTGCCTCTTCTCGCCTTGCAGGCCACCCTGTCGTTGCCTCTCCCCATCTTGATCTTCTTCGGCGCCTTCTTCAGCCCCTCGAATATCTCCTCTTCGGAAATGGACAGCGCCCTTCCGAGATTGGTGTTGTAGAACCCCGTGCATGCCAGCATCTCGACGCCTGCATGGAACAGCCGATCCACCAGATCCTCGTCCTCTGGAATTATATTACTTCCGAAATTAATGTTGTATTTCTCCTTCATCGCTAAGGCGTTCGTCGGTACCGTGACGTAATCCCACGTATCCTCTCTGATTTTCTTCCCCGATGCGAATCTGTCAAAAGACTCATAAACATCCAATGCCCGCGGTGCGACCATACTACAATTACATTGATTTGGATATTAAAAACTTTACATTAGCGGACCAATAGATTAATATACCATAAACTAAAGCCATAAAATTTTCTTGTTTTTATTGGCCATAGCCAGATATGAGCCAGCATAAAAAAGTGTGGCCGCGGCTTCCGCCGCAGCCGGGTTGTTCTTAGTGTTTTATGTCAAGGCCGCAGTCCCTGAGGGTCTTCAGCGCGGTGCCGTACACCTCAAGGTACTCCGCCGTGGGTTTGACGGTCTTGACGTCGTAGCACTCGCGGAAGGTCTTGCCGGGAGGCGGGCTGACGAACCCTTTCTCATATTTCGAGACGAGCTTGCCCAAGATCTCATTGAGGTCGGAGACCTTCATTCCGGCCGCCGTCCTTGCGGCCTCTCCCATTATCCTTGCCTCCATGCCGGTGGTCTTGTCCTGGACGACACCCTTGGCCGCCGCGGAACCGGAGAGCATCTCCCTTCCGGATCCCGTGTCGGTTATGGCCTGCGCCGCCGTTTCCAAAAGACACATCTCGGTGCACGGTCCGGCTCCGGGATAGTATTGGTTCGCAAGCAGCAGGTCCGTGTTCGCATCGATGGCCGCCGCGGCATGAGCCGCAACCTGGAGCGTCTCTTTTGCGGTCGTCACGTTCCACCTTATGTGGATCGGTCCGTCCAAGTGGAAGTTCCCGCTGAACAGGGCGAAGGACCCCAGCGTAGTGGCGACGTCGCATATGGCGGTCTCTTCGAGACCCCCGGTGTATCCGCCAAAGATCGGCATCTGCTCTATCATTATCGTGTCGCCGTTCGTCACCCATCCGGCGAGCATGTTGAGACCTACCATGTCGATCTTGAGCTCGTTGCGCTGGGAGCATTCGTGCGCATCCGTTATCCTGTGGCCTGCGCAGGTCAGGTCTGCCGCGAGACGTCCCGCTGCGGACAGCGGCGTCTCAGGTCCCTAGACACCCATGCCGGGCCTTCCGGCCCTTATACGGGCTTCCTTGACCGCACGGAGCTCTGCCATTGTGGCATAGATCTCATACGGGGTGTTGGTCTTCGCGGGGTGCCCCTCGATGGTGGTCATAACACCGTTGACGAGTGTGTCGACGATCCCCTCCTGCGCATATGACTGCATGACCTGGATGAAGACGTCCTCTGATATTGGGGATCCTGTCGGTCCCCCCTGTATGATGGGCTTCACCGGGCTGTTCCCGCGTCTTGGGTAGAAACGCGCTATGTCCCTGCCCTCTCCCATTATGAGTTTGGTCGGGGTCTTTTTTATCCCTTCCCATACCTCTTCTTCTGTAACGTTCATCACGCGCTTGAGGTCTGTGTTATAGTATCCGGTTTCGACCAGCATCTCGAGTCCTGCATTGAAGAGGTTGTTGATCGTTTGTTTGTCTTCGGGAATGAACTTGTTTCCGAAATTCAGTTTATATTTTTCCTTCAATTCGGTGAGTTTTGTGGGGAGTATGGTGTAATCCCAATCGCTTTCCGCGACCTTCTTACCCTTTACGAACCTGTCATAAACATCACCTATGCTGAGTGGTCTTGTCGCTACCATTGTATCACTTCACCAATTCGTTCACGAGCTCGATGATCTCCGCGGCGGTCGCGGAGTAGCCGTCTGCGCCTATCTCGTCGCACCACGCTTTTGTGCAGGGGGCGCCTCCGAATATACATTTATACGGTGCGTCGACCTCTTTCTTTGCCTCTACCAGCTCCCTCTGCGATTCAAGGGTGGTCGTCATCAGCGCGGAGCCGCCTATTATCTTCGCATTGTTCTCTTCCGCCGAGTCAAGGAAAGCCTGAGCGGATGTGTCCGGACCGAGGTCTATGACCTTGTACCCTGCTCCTCTGAGCATCGCGCAGCACACATTCTTTCCGATCTCGTGGATGTCCCCCTCGACGGTACCCATTATCACGGTGCCTCTGAGCGCGCCTGCGCCTGCCGTCATCAACGGCTCAAGGATCTTTATGGCGGCCTCCATCGTTTTGGACGCCGCTACGACCTGGGGCAGATATATCTCCGCCGCGTCGAACCTCTGTCCTATGGTCTCCATTCCTTTTCCGAGACCTTGTTCAATTATGTCCTTTATGTTTATCTTCTCGTTAATGGCGGCGTTGGTAGAGTCCTGGGCAAGCTTTATGTTCCAGGTCTCGACCGCCTTTTTAAGATCGACTAAAATCTGCTCTTTACTCATGTTCTTCCTCCAAGCGCGCTTGCTGTCATCCGTAAATGTGACACCAGCATTTCGACGTATTTTTATTAAGACTATGAAACTATTTAAGGATTATTATTGTTCCCTTCCTGGTCGTTATTATACTATATAAATGTAACTATTTAGTACCTAAAACTTCTTTTCTAATATTAAAACTGTTTTCAATATATAGGTGATTTTAAAAAAGTTTATAAAGAGTTTATGTGGCTTTTGGCCGTTTCGATGTGCTTCAGATCTCGGATACCATCTTGCGGGCTTTCCAGAGGGCCGCGATGCACGTTACGATGATGACCGCCATGTAGACGTATTCGGACTTCGGAATTATGCCGTTCGCGAAGAAGTCCACAACGATCTCCCAGCTTGACATCTTACTCACCTTTCCTTTGTGTTACCTTCGTTCTCAGCTCGTTGAGAAGGTCCACGCCCAGCTGGGTTATTTTGTACTTCAGCAACAGGCTGTCCTTTCTGAACGAACCGTCCTCGTCGATCATCGCTTCCGATTCGCATATCATGCCGGAGGCCGCCACTTCGATGAGATCGAAGTTCAGGCAGTCCCTGTAGTAATCGGATGGCATACCGTACTCGTTTTGGAGCTGTCTCACGATGTCGCTGTTCCACATCGGCCCCTGGGTATCCAGTATCTCAAGGATGCGGAATTTGTAAGGCCGTCCTTCCATCATGGCAAATCCTCTCCCGAATCTTCACCCTGACTCTCTCCCGTATCTCTCAGACACTGGACCTCGCCCGTCTTTTCCGTGAACATGATAACGGTTCCGATCGTACAAAGTATTGCGCCTATCACCAGCGAGGCCGCGCGTGCGGGTTCTTCACCGATCGCATCGG
This sequence comes from Candidatus Methanoplasma sp., assembly GCA_031283015.1. Lineage (GTDB taxonomy): Archaea > Thermoplasmatota > Thermoplasmata > Methanomassiliicoccales > Methanomethylophilaceae > Methanoplasma. Next base: position 6,256 of record JAITCQ010000003.1, on the reverse strand, counting down.
CCACTCCAATGAAAAGGACTAGGAATATCACAGAACACAGGCCGTAAAGACTTCCGATCGCTTGACCTCTCCCCACTCCTATCAGCGGGAACGCTTTGTACCATGCCACATAACAGAACCCAAAGGTCAGACCGAGCATCACCAGCGTGAGCAGTATGATGGGATCCGATATCATGTACCAAGCATACTCGTACACAGGTATGGACAGTAGCGCGAGCGCGGGCAGCATGACGACGAACCAGATAAGGCTCTCCATTCCGAATCTCATCGTTATTGCGACGTCCGGTTCCGACACATCGATACCTTTCGCCGCAACAGCTCCTTCGATCCCCCATCCGCACAGCGCCATGAGTCCACCGACGTATCCGATGAGCGACGTGCCCTTCTGAAGATCGTCGAACAGAGCGATCGCGTAGATCGTGATGCTTCCCATCAGGATGATCAACACTCCCGCGATAGCTCTGTGGGATATCTTCTGACCCAGCCATGTCCGGGACAGCATGGTCCCTATCACCGGGTATGCCAGAGCGGCGACCGCCGCGAATGCGCCTCCGATGTACCCCATCGCGATGAACGACCCCAGTATGGCCACCGGGCCTCCGCAGATCGCGCCCAGCAGATAATATTTCGTGCAGCATCTCAGTTCTCTTATACTCCTTTTCATCTCGGAGAACTTTGCTTTTCCGAGACAGAGGTTCCATATGAAATATGAGAGCATCACGAAAGCGCAGTTGAGCGCAGTGATCATTATCGCCGCAGCGAGGAATCCTTTGTTCGTTATGTCATCCGGATTCAGTACGCCGCTGACCAGCATCTGGAAGTCGTTGACCACATCAAAATTCCATATGAAGGTGCCCGGTACATACCAGATGCCCCAGAATATGGCGCAGAACAAAGCCATGATGTAGCCGTATCTCACTCTTTTCTTGTGGGCTTCCGTCCTTTTTTCGTTTATATCCAATTTCTTCATCTCCCTTACACGACCGTCATCCGGCGATCTTCGTCATCTTTGCGACCGCGTCAGATGCGTTCTCAGTGTAAACGTCGGCGCCGATCTCGTCGGCCCACTGTTGTGTGACCGGGGCTCCGCCAACATTCGTGATCAGTTTCTCTCTGATGCCCTCTTTCTTGAGGAGTTCCTCGAAAGACTTCTGGTTCACCATGGTGGACGTCATAAGGGCCGAAGTGCCCACATATTTGGCGTTGTTGTCCTTGCATGCCTTCACGATATCTTTGAGCGGCACGTCCCTGCCGATGTTGATGACGTTGAATCCGGCCACCTTAAGCATTATTGCGACGATGTCCTTCCCGATCGAGTGGATGTCCCCCTCGATCGAACAGATCACAAATGTGCCGAAAGCGGACTCGACCGCGCGGCCGCGTTTCTCAAGTTCCGGGGTGAGGATGTTCATCGCTGCGTTCATAGCCGCGGCCGCCGCCATTATGTGGGGCAGGAACAGCTTCTTTGCCTCAAAGAGCGCTCCGATCTCCGTCATCCCTTTGGTGAAACCGTTCTGGATGATCGCAACGACGTCCACTCCTTCCGCAAGGACCCTGTTGGCCACATCGACGGTCTTTTTGGAGTCGTATGTCATGACTGCTTGTTTCGCTTCTTCTGTTAATGATTCTAAAGACATCAGTATCACTCTCTGCTTTTCTTGAATTCATCGTCTGCTTTCTTGACGATAACCTTCATCGCGTCCAGTATGTCCGCGGGTATGGGTTTGACGACATGGTTCTTCATGACGTCTTCGACGATGTCATGTGCCACGTCCACTGCGCTCTTGCATCCTGCCGCCCTCCAGTCACCGATCATGTAACGATCGAATATCATCGGGTCGGAAGCAAGTTCGATGTTGTTCATCGTGGAGGGGTGGGCAAGGAAATCGTTCCCTACGCCTATCTCTTTAATGGCGTCGGCGGCGAGTGTCTCGCCGGTGATCAGAACGCCCTCCATGGCCTTCTTCTCCATAGCTATTATATCATTGTCTATCACCAGTTGTTCCATCGAGAACGTTACGCCTAACTCCAGCATACCGGATCCATATATGGTGTTGGCCCCCGCCATCGCGGGAAGAAGAGACGTTATGGTCTTCTCATGGGCCGCCTGTGAATCCGGCACTTTGGCGTCGGTCTACATACCGGCGACGTAAACGGGCAGTCCGTAGTACTGTCCGAGTTTTGCTACGGCCGCGCTGATCACACCGAGTTCGGGCGATCCGACGGGCGCAGTCCCGCGCTTGAGGTCGAATGTTGTTGTAGAGCTTCCGTACCAGGCCCTTGCACCTGGGCAGGCTATCTGGCTCAGAACTATTCCAGACAGCACCTCTGCGTTGTGTGTCACCAGGGTCCCGGCGAGGTATACGGGGGACGATCCTCCCGCCATGGCCATGCTCAGAACGTTGACGGGTATTCCGTACCTTGCTCCCTTGATTATGACCTGCGCCGCATTGTGGCTCAGCTCAAGGGGGCTTGTCGGACACACCAGCATAGACATTATCGGTTTCTCGCGGGCGAGTTTCTTGTCCCCTTTGTAATAGGCCTCGATGATGTCTCTGTAGTATTCGACGTGCTCTCCGACCGGGTCGATGTGGTGGAAGTGCTTCGTCGTGTTTTCGATGGAAGTCATCATCTCATGGACATCTTCAGCTCCCACGCCCGCCCAGTCCCTTGCCGACACGGACAGTGAGAAATAGCTTATGTTCTCTGCCCAGTCACAGAGTTTCGCGCACCTCGCGAGGTCTGCATCGGTCGAATCGCGGGTCTCGAACTTCCCGTTCCCGAGATAATTGCACACTTGGATGCCAGTCCCGAAGCAGGTGTAGTGGACACGTCCGTTGTGTTCTTGTTCGATCGTTCTGTTTTCTTCCCTTCCGTAAAGGTAGAAGGTCTTCGGGGCCGAAGCAAGTGCCTTGCGGACAACCCCTACGGGTATCTTTACCATTTTCGTTTTGTGGTTCACTTCGCAACCGGCTTTCTCAAAGAGCTCCATCCCCTCCTCATCGGACACCTGAATGCCGTGATTCGAAAGGATGTCCATGGTCGCTCTGTCGATTGCCGCGATGCCGTCTTGAGTGAAGAGGTCTAGTTTCAGACCAAGCATCATTTGTTTTCCAGGATATTGATTAGGTTTCATAAGTTCCCTCCTTGTTAAAAAGTTTTAAGGAAGACGGCGGCCCCCCTCCGCCGTCTGTTTAGATTAATTCAGTTTGAGTTCTCTGAAGCCGCGCCGGTCTTTCCCTGTACCCAGTACCAGATCGGGATGAATACGAGGATGATGATGGCGCCGAGTATGACCGGCGTGTATCCTCCGGACAAATACCAGCTCCAGTAGATCAGACAAGGCAGCCACACGCAGAACTGGAGGGCGCACATGACGACGATCACATACTTCCATCCTCTGGGCGCTTTGAACGGCCTCTCCGCGTCTTTGAACCTCGCGTTCGTCTTCGTCTTCACGTACGCCGCAAGCGCGATACCGTTCGCGATACAGTATCCCATGGCCGACGCCGAAAGGATCGTCATTACTGTGTCGCCCGAGAGCACAACGCATGCGCTGTAGCCGATCACGGCCACCAGCAGCAGGTTGAACACGCTCACGAACAGCATGGCGTTCAAAGGCATGCCGTACTTGTTCAGTTTAGAGAACCAGGACGGGAGGTTTCCTTCCTGCGCCATCGAGTGAAGGGTCCTGGACGATCCCAGGAACCCGGTCTGTATTATGAGGACCATTGCGGCTATCAGCAGGCCGAGCGCGAGATAGCTCCCGACATGCCCGAACACCTGTTCGGATATGGGGGCGAGCGAGGCGTAGCCTGCGTCATTGATGCCGGAGGCTCCGAGGGAGCCGAACACCGTCGTCGACACGAAGAAATACAGGACCAGACAGATTATCCCGCACCCGAAGAGCGCTTTGGGAACATCCTTCCCTGGTTCCTTGTATTCCGGTCCATAAATGGCGGCGGTCTCCCATGCGCACGCGCTCCATTGGGCAAGTCCGAAACATCCCAGCAGCAATACGATGTCCTGTATGCTCCAGCTCCATTCCGGCGATGTGAATTCCGCCGTTATGTTACTGAAATCGAACATACCTATTGCAAACGCACCGAGTAGGATCACGACCATAGGCACAATGGACACAATGGCCAATATAGTTCCGAACGTCGCTCCCCCCTCCAGACCTCTGGAGCCCAAAAGGAGCATTAGCAGGACGATCGCCACCCCGACACCCAGATACACTGACAGATAGGGCCATCCCTCTATGTCCAAAGTAAACATCTGGACCAGGTAGTCTCCGATCAGCATCGTGAATATGGCGACCACGGGGGTCCACGCGAACCAGTAGCACCATGCGCTGAACGCGCCTATCAGCTTTCCTTTGTCAAATTTTGATTTTTGTTCTTCCGCGGTGAACACCGTCTGCGCACACCCGGGAAGACCCGCGGCCCGCGGGAATACCGTTACCATCTCCCCGTACGCAAGGTTCTGCACAAACCCCTGAAGCACGGATATCGACCATACGGCGATACAAAGCCCCCACACGATGGACGATACGTCAACGATAGACGGCAGGATGAGGAGCGGGACACCCAGGGCAATGAACATGCCCTGTTTCCAGCTCACCGAGCGTTTCAGCTCATTACTTTCATTTTCAGACATAATTATGCCTCCTTTTTTCGAAAAGCATGATGCGGCGGCCTGCGCCGCCGCATCGATTCGAAAAGTTTACTTCTTGGTCATCTCCCTGAACTTGTCGCAGCTGTTGATCTTGATATCAAGAAGCCTCTCGATGTTCATCTTGGCCGCAATGCCTCTCGGCGCGCCGGGCACGCCGGTTATGACCCCGATCTTCAGTTCTTCTCTGAGTTCTCTCATCACGTGCTCGTCGGCGATGTCAAGGGCGGATATGCCGAGCTTCTTCGCCACGTATTCCTTGGCAGGGCCGATCTTCATGTTCTTCGTGAACTGCATCCTGGCAACGAGGTCGCCGCCGGATCTGATCCCGCCCATTCCGGACGCCATGTAGTGGGGGACCGCCATTCCGGCTGTGTCTCCCACCCCGACCTATATGCCGTCGACCTTTGCGATCTCGACCATCGCCTTGTTGCATCTGGTCAGCGCGTCCAAAGGTGCGGTCTCCAGCATAGGTATACCGCCGACACCCATTCCCATGTTCACATGACACGCCACATCCGAGGCCTTCACGCATTCTTTCACGAATGTTAGCGAACGGGCCATGTTCCACGCGAGGCTCTTGCTTGTGTTGGTGTTGACGACCGGCCCGAACACGTTCGCTCCGGCCTTCTGCGCCATCTTCACCTGCTGGTGGGGATACTTTCCCGCCGCAAGCTCGCCTCTGTATTCAATGGAACCATGGATGCCCATGACCGATTCGCCGGCCATACCTACCATGATGTATGTACTGGGGCAGGCCTTTCTGAGAGCCTCCACCCCTTTCAGCGTACCTACGAAATCCGCGTCTCCGGCGGATGCCGTGGTGTCGAAATTGAATCCGTCCGCTCCGGCCGCGACCATCCTTGTCGCTACGTATTCTATGTCCCTTGCCAGATGGTCGGCTGTGAGTTCCGCGGCCTTCATGGCCTCCTCGATCTTGAATTCCCTCATCAGGTCCGCCGGGTTCCCGTACGGGCCGTCCGGCGCATAGTACAATCCGGCGTTCGGCATCGCCCCGTAGAAGTATGGAATGACGATCTCGTTCTGGATCTCCTCCATCGTCTGCATCTCGTTCGCGATCACGGGTTTTACAGGTTTTATGCTGTAATCCGCGTGCGCAAGCTCGAAAGTGTCCGCTCCCAGCGCCCTCTCGTGAAGCAGGGCGGACTCCAGCCTTCCGACATCAACGCCGTTTCCGCTGTTTCCGTTGTCGCCGGTGAAATCCAGCTGACCTATGTCATATGTCAGCACGACCTCGTTCCCTGGTTCCACGCCTACTATTCTGTTCTTATCGGAGATGATGTCGAACAGCATATCGATGTCGTTTGAGGTGAGGTCGGGCACTCCGCCCATGTCGGCCGCGTCGGCGATACCCGCCTGGATATCGTTGATTATCTGCTCCTTGGTCATCAGGACCCTCTTTCCGTCACCCATCCTTGTATAGAATTGTGTCATTATCATCGCCTCACTTGGAAATCGTCTTTGCTTTCGCGGTCGTTTCGCTCGCAGACTCTCCGTATATGTCCGCGCCGATCTTGTCCGCATACGCCTGCGTGACCGGCGCGCCTCCGACCATCACGAT
>JAITCQ010000035.1 GCA_031283015.1 Candidatus Methanoplasma sp. | reverse complement strand
TCCTGTCCCTGAACATCTTCTTCGATCCGATCTTCTCGTATTCTCTGAACGCTATCGGCCCGGTGACATCGTTGACCATCACATAATCCACTTCGGCGACCACTATCTGGCCGGCCATGGCGTCCGTCCCCGATCTGTTGGACAGTATCTTTTCCGCTATTGTCTTTCCCATCATACATTCCTCTGTTTTGCGAAATCCCTGTTTATTGCGGCCATCATAGCGTCCACGGATGTCTCCACGATATCCAGGCCGACCGCTTTCCCCACGGATAAGGCGCCGTCGTTCTGCACATTCCTGATCATCACTGTCACTTCGCAGATCGAATCGCTCTTTCCGGTGATCGCGCTCAGTTTGTATTCTTCCATTGTTATCTTATCGTTGATGGCTTTTCGTATGGCGTTGATCGCCGCGTCGACCGGCCCCACGCCTGTCTCCGCCGCCGTCCTTTTGCTGCCGCCGGTCATGGTCACCGTGACCACCGCCGTGGACGTTGTGTTCTTTCCGGTCAGAACGGTCAGTTCATCCAGAGAGACGGTCCCCATTCCGGTGCTCGTCTTCCACATGATGTTGTCTACGATCGCCAGCAGTTCCGCGTCGTCGATCTCCTTGCCGCCGATGGCGATCTTCTTGATCATCGCCAGCAGTTCAGGCATCTGCTCCTGAGGGTACTTGATCCCAAGAGCATCCAACCTTCCCTGGACGGAATGCGCGCCGGAATGCTTGCCTATGACTATCGCCCTGTCGACGCCCACCATCTTGGGCAGGAACGGCTCGTATGTCAAGGAATTGATCATAACGCCGTGAACGTGTATCCCGGACTCATGAGCGAAGGCATTCTTTCCCACTATCGGTTTATTTCCGGCGATATTGAAGCCTGTGACCCTTTCCACCAGTTTCGATGTTTGGCCTATCTTGCTCATGTCTATCGTCTGTATGCCGTAGTTGGCGAACAGGTTCACCGCCACTTCCTCCAGGGAGGCGTTGCCTGCCCTTTCGCCTATACCGTTCATGCAGACGTGGCATATCGTCGCTCCCGCGTCGACGGCGGCGATGGTATTGGCTACGGCAAGCCCCATGTCGTTATGACAGTGCACTGAGATCGGGATCCGCAGTGTGTTCCTCAGTTCGCCGATGAGATAGCCCATCGCACGGGGTATTATGACGCCGACCGTGTCCGGTATATTGACCGAGTCGGCGCCGGCTTCCTGAACGCTCTTCAATACATCTTTCATGAAGTTCAGGTCGGACCTTGTGGCGTCCTCGCACGAGAACTGCACCTCCAGACCGTGTGCCTTCGCGTACTCGACGGTCTCCACCGCTTTGGCCTTCACCTGCTCGGGCGTCATTTTCAGCTTCTGCTCCATGTGCAGAGCGGAGGTCGCGATGAAGGTGTGCACCATGCCTGCGCCGGTATCGATGACGGCGTCTATGTCCGACCTCACGGCGCGTGCCAGACTGCATATTTTGGCATCCAGGTTGGATCTGGCCAGCTCTCTGATTATATCTTTCTCTGTTTCGCCGGAAGCAGCAAACCCGGCCTCCATTATGTCTACTCCGAGATCATCAAGGGCCATGGCTATGCGCATCTTATCCTCCGGGCTCAGCGCGATCCCCGGGGCCTGCTCACCGTCCCTCAGTGTGGTATCGAAGATCTCTACTTCTTTGATGGGGTCCGCACCGGAGAGCGCGAGCTGGTTATAATGACTCACTGCCAGCATTTTTTCCAAATTCTTAGCGCTTTCACTGGTTTGTTGCTTTTTCATAAAAACCACCAAACCGTCTTTGCTTCCACTGATTTACTTAAGAAGAATAAGTCCAGTTGTTGGCTTGAAGATCATTTTAGACCTCTTGACGGTAGAAGTCCATCGAAGAGACTATATTTAAAAGTTAGTACAACAAGTTATTCTCTCCACATTGCATAGAGGAGGAAGTTACGATCAACAACAATTGTTTCGCTAGTGTATTCCTGGCCATCACAAAACCATCCTTCGAAATTAGACAATAAATACCCAGTATTGTCTAAATCGAATGTAAAACTGGGTTTACTTTGTATTCTTGGATTTACTATCGTGTGTATATCTGAATCAGAGAGAAAGTATTTTTTTGAAAGTCCAGTTAAGTTATCCTTGTATTGAACAAAGTATATGTCTGCAAGCGTATAATCTGAAGTGATAATGTAACCATTCTTCTTTTCTACGAAAACCCTTGGTGGCAAATAATTTATTGGCAATTCATAGCCAGCAGACGCAGAGACGGTGACGGTGTCGTCTGTTGTGATTATATGACTTCCTGGAACGTTGTATAATTTTTCATTTATAGTGTAAAAAAGGTTTTTTCCAAAAGAAACTGTATATTCATTTGGACTCCAAACAGCATTAATCTGTAAATCATTGAACACATATTTTGAATATGCTTGCCATTTATTGAAGTGATAAAGGTCTCTCTGAGGGCTAGTTTTTGTGGCGGGAGATTCATCGCCCCCAATAACAAAAAATGTTGCATGCACAGTGTTGTGGCCGTTAAATACGACTTTATAGATCGACGGGAGGGCCGTGTCGTCACCGAATGAGAACCCTCCTGAAGAGTATCTCACTCCGCGCAGGCCTTTTACTCTGTCGTCATAGCTGTCCGGAAGCGAATAGCCCGACGAAGCGGAGATCTTGACCTTGTCGTCCGGGCAGACGAACGCCGTCTTTGAACTCGCTCCGTCCATTCTTACGTTGTCCCCCGCCGTTACCTTCAGTACGGATGGGAATACGATGTCGCTGGCGATGCGGTATCTTCCCCCTTCGGTCTTGAATTGGCCTTTGATCTGACCGCCGAAGGTTGACGGTATGCTGTACCCGTCCGCTGGCCTTACCGTGATCAGATCCTCCACCGTTGCTCCGGACGCGGCCGCCCCATTCACCGTGACCGAAATGTTCTTTCCCGCCGATATGCTGTACACAATGGGTTCCACGCCCGTCACGATGATCCTGTGGTTGTCCCTTACGTCGGCGATCTGAACGGTCCCGTCGGCGGGTCTCTTCGTATCCACTCCGTTCAGATGGATGCCGAACTCCGAGGTCTCCCGGTATCCGGGAAGCAGCCTGTATTCGAGGCAGTATGACTCTCCGTGATGCACCTTCTCCTCCGATGACGTCAGCACGTATCCGATCTGAGACTCCGGCAGGGATATGCTGTGCTCGCGCCTATCGTGCACTCCCGTTACTGTGACGTATTTGTCTTCGTTTATGTCAAAAATATGTATCGTCCTTATCGCATCAAGCTTCATGGGGTTGCCGTTGACGGCGATGACGAGGTCCTTCTCTATATGGCTGGGCATCACGGAATATGTTATTATCGTACTGCCGCCGGCTCTGACCAGTAGCGGGTCCGCCGTGATGCTGAACCCGTCCCGCTTCTCTGGAAGTACAACGGCGAACATGCCGGAACTCGCCATCATCGCGTACAGCGAGGTGTTACCCTCCACCCTCAATTTGTTCCCTGGCAGCAGGACGGTGCCCGACATATCCGATCTGGTGTTCCAGCCTACGAATCTGTCGGAACCGTTGCGTCCGCCGTGTTCCTCGGCGATCGTTATTTGGGTCCCGGCGGAAACATTCTTCTCCGAGACCTTGTTTCCGTTCATATGATAGGTCAGTGTGAACTTCCCTTCGTCACTGTCGCCGAGGACCAGCAGCGTACCCGCTGCGCCTACGGATACAACGACTGCTATGCCGATAAAAATGGCAACTGACATCCGGTCCATCATTTTCTTCCCAACATCGTTTGAGAATAGAACGGGACCTTCCGTGGCATCCCCCCACGTTCCAGTGAGTCTCAATTAGCAACTCTGTATTGAAGGGAGGTTTAAAACATTAACGCATCCCGGCTGTCAATTTCCTTTTCCTTCGTCCGCGATCTGTTCGGTCTCGATCTCATCGGGGATTTCCTCGGGTTCTGGCAAGGCTTCCTCTGATTCCTGCCGGACCTCCGGCCTCTCTTTCTTTTTGCCCTTCTTCCTTCCCTCTTCGATCCAGGTCTCCTCGTCGAAGGGTTCGCTGCTCAGGTTCCGTTTTTCCGCCTTCTCCTCATGCACAAGGCTGCGCAGCTTTTCCCTGTCCTTTCTTTCGGCCTCTTTCCTCTTTTCGATCGAATCCTTCAGTTCGGCCTTGGCTGCGGCACGCTCTCCTTTGGGAAGCGCTTTGATCTCCGTTTTTCGGTTGGCTTCGTACTTCTTCGCAAGGTATTTGTCGTTGTCGATCCTTTTTTTGACGGCCTCGATCTCTTCCTCTCTGGTCCTTGTTATCTTTGCGTGCCTTGCGGTCGCCTTTGGTTGGTTCCCTTTCTTGCTGTCTGCGGAAGTGTCTTTCTTTTTCGATGCCATTGCCGTTACCTCATTGTGATTGCTGGAGCCTGCGTATAATGTCCGTCAACCGATTTAAAACTAACACAAATAAAAGAATTAAGGCCGTCCTGCGGACGGCCTGAGGGTTTATGACGATTTCCAGTATTTGTGGATATTGCAGAGTTCCCAGGCGACGATGTTTTTCGCGTCCGTCTTGAAGAACGCTTCCGGCGCATCTCCGGGTTTGAGATATTTCCTCATCAGGACGCCGTCCGCGCATATCTCTATGAACACTATGTAATGCTCGGGGGTCATCGGGTGGGCGGCCTCTTTACCGACCTTGACGAGCACGCCGCCGTCCTTTTTCTCTATGAAAGGGACGTGCTTCTCCTTCGCGGCGTCTGCGATCTGAGGCTCCAGTTTTGTCATCTCCTCCCCGCAGCACTCCGGGACGGACCCTCCCGCGGAGTACAGCCCCTCAACGTAGTTCTTGCACGTCGAACACATGTAAACAGCTCTTTTCTCAACTGACATATTTATAACACCGTCCCTAAAACCTTGTTCAGAGTATATTATTCATTCGTTGCCACTTAAATAGTTTATATTTATTTCAGCATGTATGCCCATGGATATCCCCGCAATATACGCCGTGCTCAAAGGCGGCGAGGTGAGGACCGCCCCCGTGAAGTTCAAAGGCACGGACGTCTCCTTTCTATCGGAACCGGTCAGACAGTCATATTCCGCAGAAGGTGCAGATGACAGGATGCCGGTCGCGGTTGCGGACGTGAAGGGACTCGGAAGAGGGGAACTCGATGACCGTCTCCTTACCAGCATGCGGTTCCCCGGAAGCGACGTCTGGCTCATGACGCATATTTCGGATATAGAGGATGTCTTTGACTGCTTCATGGGAGAGGTCTCAAAGGTGCTCATACCCTACCATACCGTAAGGAACGGCCTGGTCATGAACGAAGCTTACGAAGTATCCGAGAACTGCATACCGGTGTTGTTCGTTCTCGGGGGGGCGGCGGTATGCAGAGGAGGACGGAGGGAGGACCTCAGAACGGTCGTGGGGGATCTGTCTAAGACAGGGTTCCGGGATATCGCGGTTCTTGACACGGATTCCTCTGTTGGAAGGGATGAATGGATGGCCCTCGGCGACAGGTACGAAGGACTGATACCTTTTCTCAGGAAGGGTGACGGGTCAGTGGGGGGAATAGGTTTCAAAATGATCATTACGGATCTTTGATCACGGTCAGGGCTATCTCTTTCCCGTAGTCAAAGGCAGGCGCCGACACGTCCCGCGTTTCTTTCTCATCCGTGTCCGGTATGCCCAAGTACCCAAGCCATTCCATCCCCGCCGTGAGGGAGAACACCTTGAGGATCGACACCGTGTTGGTGAAATAGGGGGTCATGCTGCCGCCGGACAGCAGCGCGGCGGCGTACGCCGGATGTCCGCGGCCTTTGAACCAGACCGGCTGGAATCTGTCGATCACGGTCTTTATCACGGATGACGGGCCGCTGAAACGGATCGGCGAGGTCAGAATGAGAAGGCTGCTTTTTTCAAAGGCTTCATATATCGCGTCCATGTCATCTGATATGACGCATCTCCCGTCCGCGGAACAGGCTCCGCAGCCCGTGCAGTGTTCTATGTTCATGCCAAGGGGGAAAAATATCTCCGAAGACACGCCGTGAACGGCCAGACCCTTTGAGAAAGAACGGCACATCTCCGACGTGAACCCTCCGTCCCTGCTCCCGCATATGATCGAGGCCCTCATATTATTGAACATGCAGTGTATTCCTTTTATATGTTCTGAGTAGATTCGGGCAGTTGCCGAAGGGGCGTGTCATGGCGGCTTTTACTAAGAAAAGATCAATGGAATTCCCAAGGAACGTATGGTTGGGGCACAATGCGACAGACGAAGTTGCAGACGTCTGCCGGAACCTTCAGTTCGGCAAGAACGGACTGATCGTGACGGGCGAGGACACGTACAAGGCCGCCGGAAAGAAGGTCGAGGACCTGGCGTCCGAAAGTTATGACATAGCCGCCGTTCTGACCGGGAACGCCACCTATGAGAACGTCGCGGCGGTGGAGGAGGCCGCGAAGGAACACAAAGCAAAGTTCCTGCTGGCGGTGGGTGGCGGAAGCAAGATAGACATCTCCAAGATGGTCGCAAAGGATCTCAACATACCGCTCATAAGCATACCCACGTCCGTCGCCCACGACGGGATCGCGTCCGACCGCGCTTCCATCAAGTCCGGGGACGGGTCCAGATCCGTGGGCGCGGTCTCGCCCATCGCCATCATCGCAGACACCACGGTGATCAACGACGCACCCTACAAATATCTGGCGGCGGGGTGCGCGGACGTAGTATCCAACCTCACCGCGCTGAGGGATTGGGAACTGGCCAACAGGACCGCGGGCGATGAGATGAGTAGTTCCGCGTACACGATAGCGAAGTACGCCGCGGAGGAGATCATTTCCAGCAGCAGAGGGATAAAACCCGGACTGGAAGAGAGCGTGTGGCTCGTTCTAAAACCGATAATAGCCTCCGGCGTCTCCATGCTGATCGCCGGGAGCTCAAGGCCCACAAGCGGTTCTGAACACATGTTCTCGCATGCGCTGGACGTCATAAGGCCGGAGACCGCCCTTCACGGCCAGCAGTGCGGAGTGGGCTCGATCATGATGATGAAGCTTCAGGGCGGCGACTGGGAAAGGATCCGGGACGCATTGAAGAACATCGGCGCCCCGACCACCGCGGAGGAACTCGGCTTCACCGACGAGGAGATAATAAAAGCCCTAGTGATGGCAAAGGACATGCGCGACGATAGGTTCACCATACTCGAACGCAAGAAGCTCACAGAAAAGACGGCGAAAAGGTTGGCAAGGGCCACCGGAGTGATCTGAGACATGGCGGCCATCACGCTCGTAAGCGGATCGCAGGCGAAGGAAGGCGGCAGGTTCTACTACATGGGGCCGCAATCCGAGTGCAGGGGATGCAAACTGAAAGGGGTCTGTTTCAACCTGGAGCAGGGCGCGATGTACGAGATCACGGCGGTCAGGGACCAGACACACGAATGCGCATTCAACGAGGATATCGTGCGCGTGGTCGAGATCAAGAAGGTCGCCCAGAGAGCGGCCGTGCCGAAGAAATTGGCGATAGAAGGCAGCGTCATAACGTTCCAGGAGCCGGAATGCGGAAGGCTTGACTGCGGGAACTACAGAATATGCCACCCTTATGCTCTGGATAACGGTAAGAAATACTCCGTGATCGAGATCGATGGAAATGCGGAGTGCCCCATCGGCGAGGGACTTGTGCTGGTGAAGCTGTTCTGATCAGAACCTTTCGCCGGTGATCCTTTCGAACATGTCCACATAGAGTTTGCTCACTCTGTCGACGACACCCTGCGGCAGCGCGGGTATGTCTGGTTCTTTCAGGCCCGCGTCGCGCGCGTCCATCAATTCCTTGTGGTATCCCGTCTCCCTGTAGTGCTGCCTGACGAACTCCTTCGAAAGCTCGACGATGTTCCCTTTGGCGTACTCCTCCGAGTCCCACCATCTGTCCTCGTCAAGCGTCCCGAAGGTGTCCAGTACCATGAGCCTCCTTTCTTTGTCGTATCCGAACTCCTTCTTGCCGTCACAGTGTATAAGGCCGCGCTTCGCCACCTCTTCCGCGATGATCGAATCGATCCTGAGGACGGTCTCCATGATCTCCTGATATTCCTTGTCTGTGAGGCCCGCCATCTTCTTCGCCTCATCTTCGGTGAGGTTCATGTCGTGCTCCTCGAGTTTGGTCGTGGCCTCGAGGAACGGCCTCGGAAGCTTCTCGCCGTATTTCACGACATGGTCCTTCGGGAACCCGAGCTGTTCGGACGTTATCTTTCCCGCTTTGATGCGGTCGAGCAGAGAACCCGCCACATAATGTCTGCATATTATCTCCAGAGGTATCAGATAGTTCGTTGTTCTGTTGTTTATTTTGCTATAGTCGCGTATTATATCGACCTTCTTCACCCTCATCCTGTCGGACGCGGGCTCGTCGATGTAGTGGTTGCGCACGCCTCTATCGGTCAGAATCTCGAACCAATATTTCGCGGTCCTGCAAAGCGTCTCCCCCTTATGCGGCACCTTTGACGGTATGACCTTATCGAAGACCGAAATATTGTCCGTATAAGCGAACTCCAGCGTTTCGCCGTCGACCTGATAGACCTCTTTTACCTTTCCGGTCATTATGTGTTTCATAGACGACAATAGGCTGAATGATATTAAAATTCAGTGAATGCGTTCCGTCGCCTCGATGAGCAGCTTGATGGCGGCCTCGGCGGCGCTCAAGCGTATCTCGTCCCTGCTCCCGCTGAAGCCAAACCTTCTGGCGAATGTCCCGTCCCCTGTTGAGACGCCGATCCAGACCGTTCCGACGGGTTTGGAGGCGGTCCCTCCTTCGGGGCCGGCTATACCGGTTATTGAAAGAGCGAGATCCGAACCGAACATCTTCCTGACGCCGACGGCCATCTCGACGGCGGTCTCCTCGCTCACCGCGCCGTTGCCGATCATCACAGCCTTCGGAACCCCCAGCAGGTCTTCCTTCGAACCGTTGCTGTATGTGACCGCCCCCCCCAGGAAGTATCCTGATGACCCAGGGACTGATGTGATGATCGAACCAAGCAGCCCTCCCGTGCAGGATTCTGCCGCGGATATTGTGAGTTTATTCTTCAAAAGGACCTTTGAAAGATCCTCCGCGAGGGTCAGGTCATTCCCCTCCGGTTATCTCTCTCAGCCTTCTGACGCCGTCAATATAATCAATGACCTCCGCCGCCTTTCCGGGCACGAGGGGGCGCCAGCCTTCGCCTTCTGTCATCTTTTTCCTCACGGCGGTGCCGGAATATATCTCGCGGTTGTACAGAGGGGAGTCCCTCAATTCGTACCCCGCCTCGCTGAACAGACGCCTGGTAAGGGGGTTGTTGCTGTAGACCCTTGAGAACGGGGGGGAGAGCGATTCGACCTGGGCCACCCACAACGAATACCGATTCAGGTCCTCTATCGGCACGATGCAGTAATTGGCGATGCCTTCGTCCTTCATCACCTCGTCGATCATCAGGTACCTCTCGCCCGCCGTGAAGGGATTGTCGCATTCGTGCGAGTACTGGGCGCTGCCGATACCAATAGTAAGCTTCTCGGACTCCGCCGCGCACTTGCGGATGACCTCCATGTGTCCGTTGTGGAGGGGCTGGAATCTTCCGATCATCAGCGAATTCTCGCTGAAACAATGTTTGGGGACCATGGTACCCTATCGACGCAACAAATAAAAGATTCTTTTCTCGGGTCGGGCGCCCGGTGGACGAAAAAGAAGCATGACGGCGTTCAAAAAGAAGGAGGACGGGGCCCGGCCCCGTTTAAAAACGTTTATAG
>JAITCQ010000044.1 GCA_031283015.1 Candidatus Methanoplasma sp. | reverse complement strand
ACTCCTCGGTCACTGTTCGGGAAATTCGACCCGATCCATTTGACGGACCGTTCCTTGAACATTGACGTACGGTTTTCGAAGGACCCGCCTTCCGGGTCCGTGCTTATCTGGAAGATCAGTTCCCCCAGGCCTCTTTCAATGTATGTCTTGGTGGCCGATATCGCCGAGTCCAGCGATCCGAGTTCGGTCACGATGTTGTCCGCGGTCTCCTCGATATCCTTCGCCTGTGAGATCATCACCCCGTAGGCCGAACCCAATATCAGCAGCACAATGGCTATCGCGACGAACGGCATGCCGCCGTTCTTCGATTCTTTGAACAGTCCTTTTCTTCTCATTTTTATTCCTGGACGTTCACCGCCCGAGCCCCTGATATAAGGCGGAAGCTACAATTAGCGACGTAATCCGCGCGGTGCATGCACGTGCGGACGCACCGTGGACTCACGGTGTCTCATGATGGTCTTACGCGCATCCCGCTCGACAGAGGCCCGGAAAGCCCGCCTGTGCGGATCGTGTGAAAAACCTTCCTCCTCCTCGTTCACGGGCGGAATGTTTTTGTTTGCGGGACAGCGGCACGCAGGGCGGAGACGGCGGCCCTGTGTTCCCCAGCCGCGGTTATGAGAAGTATTATAAATCCTAAGTAAGTCTTGGGAAGTGGTACAATGACTTCGACAATGAAGGATTATGCAGTAGAGAAGGGGCTTCCGAAAAAGACAAGATCGGTTTGTCCGGAATGCGGGAAGATCCTTGACGCAACTTTATATGATAAGGACGGCAAGGTATTCATGGACAAGTCCTGTCCGGAGCACGGGAGATTCTGTGATGTTTACTGGTCCGATACGGAACTCTTCCTCAGAGCGGAGGAGTTCGCCCACGACGGCATAGGACTCAAAAATCCTTCGGACAAGCGTCTCGGGGACAAAGATAACGTCCATATTTTCATCGACGGGCAAAGGGTGGACATGCTTACGTGTTCGGCCCTTGCGAACGTCGACCTCACCAACAGATGCAACATGAACTGCCCCATATGTTTCGCAAACGCGAACCAGCAGGGGTATGTGTACGAACCGGACTACGAAACGCTCACGAAGATGCTGGACGCACTCAGGGCAGAAGAACCGATAAAATGCACCGCGGTGCAGTTCTCCGGAGGAGAGCCGACGGTGCACCCAGATTTCGTGAAGATAGTGAAGGCCGCCAAGGACCGGAACTTTGCCCAGGTGCAGGCGGCCACGAACGGAATAGAATTTGCAAAGAGATACGAGCTTCTGAAAGAAGCGTCCCTGGCGGGACTTAACACGATCTACCTGTCGTTCGACGGGCTTACCGACGACATCTACCTCCAGGCAAGGGACAGGAAGATGTTCCAGGTCAAATTAGACGTCATAGCCAACTGCAGGAAGCTGAAAGAGGAGGTCGGATCCTGTCCGTCGATAGTCCTTGTTCCCACGATCGTCAAGGGGATGAACGACCACCAGATCGGTGACATGGCGAAGTTCGCCTTCGATAACTCCGACGTCATACGCGGGATAAACTTCCAGCCGGTGGCGTTCACCGGAAGGATGACCAGGGAAGAACTGGACAAAGGCAGGTTCACCCTCCCCGATCTCGTGAGAGCGTTCGGGGAGCAGACCGGATACACGATATCCGACGATTGGTATCCGGTGCCGGTGGTGGCCCCGATATCCGATTTCGCGTCGATAATACTGAACCAGAACAAGGTCACGTTCACGACGCATCCACACTGCGGCATCGCGACGTATGTGTTCATGGACGAGAACGGAAAGGTAACTCCGTTCCCGAGGTTCATCGACGTGAAAGGGTTCACGAAAGGCCTCCAGGAACTGTCCCTGAAGGCGGAGAAGGCCAGGTTCAAGAAGATTCAGGCGCTCAAGCTGCTGAAGCTTCTGAATAAATCCATTATAGAGGAGAACCTTCCCGGAGGGATGTCCAAGAAAGAGTTCATCAAGATGATGTCGAGCGTCATGAGCAAGAGGTCGAAGAAGGCTCTGGCGTCGTTCTCATGGAAAGTGATGTTCTTCGGCGGAATGCACTTCCAGGACATGCACAACTACGATGTGGAGAGGGTGAGGCGCTGCGGCGTCCACTACATCACGCCGGATTGCCAGGTCATACCCTTCTGCGCATACAACGGCGGGCCGGAGTATCGTAAGGATATAGAAAAGAAATTCTCGGTGCCTCTGGCGGAGTGGAAGGAGAAGAATAAGAAAGGGGCCGCGGAACTGGAAGCGGCGATGGTGGTCCCGGAGGACCAGGGGCCGAGGTCGGTCTGAGGGAGAGATCTGAATGAAAGTTAACGTAGACAAATGCCTGCATTGCGGCGGATGCGCGGGATCGTGCCCGGCCAATGCGATATTCCTTAACGACTTCGTTCTGGAATTCAACAGCGATTGTACGAAATGCGGAAGATGCGTGAAGATCTGCCCGGTCCACGCGCTGTCGATGGAGGGAAGCGGATGAGAACCTACAATTGCGACGTGGTGGTGGTCGGGGGAGGCCCCGGCGGAAGCATGGCCGCGAAGTTCTGCGCCAAAGGCGGTCTCGACACCATAATGATCGAGAAGAAGGCGGAGATCGGCGCGCCGCTCAGATGCGCCGAAGGCGTGTCCAAGAAATGGCTGGAGGAAGTTGGTATAGAGCCAGACCCCGCATGGATATGCGCCGACATGGCCGGCGCGGTGATAAGGTCACCCAGCGGATACGAGTTCAAGCTGGACGAGAGCCACGCCGGATCGGAAGTGGGATACGTCCTGGAAAGGCACCTGTTCGACAAGGCCCTCGCAAGGGACGCCGTCGCGGCCGGCGCGAAGATAATGATGCGGACCTCATGCACCGCGGTGATAAAGGAGAACGGAAAACTCGCCGGGATAAAAGCCAAAAGCATGGGCGAGGAGATAGAGATCCGCGCGAAAGCGATAGTCGCCGCGGACGGATTCGAGTCGCAGGTGGGAAGATGGGCGGGCATAGACACCAAGCTGGGAATGAACGATATCGATTCGTGCCTCCAGTACAGGATGGTCAACGCCGACGTGGACCCGGAATACTGCGAGTTCAACATCGGCGTGAATATCGCGCCGGGAGGATACCTTTGGATATTCCCCAAAGGGGACGGCGTTGCCAACGTGGGCATCGGAGTGATGGCGAAACTCTGCAAGGATTCCGAACCCAAGAGATATTTGGATAAATTCATCGCCGAGGACCCAAGATTCAAGAACAGCCAGGCCGTGGAGGTGGTCGCCGGTATGGTGTCTACCTGCCCCGGCATCGACTGCGCCGTAGACGACAACATTATCCTGGTGGGCGACGCCGCAAGGATAATCGACCCGATCACCGGCGGCGGGATATGCCACGCGTGCAGGACCGGCATGTACGCCGGACTGGTGCTGACGGAATGCGCCAAGAAGGGGGACTTCTCCAAAGCGGCGCTGATGCCGTACGAGAAGATGTGGCGCGACAGGATGGAGGACAAGCTCTACAGGAACTGGATGGCAAAGGAGAGGCTCGCGGAGCTTGACGACGAGACGATAGACGAGCTGGTGAAGCTGATCTCCGGTTCGGATATCAAGGAGGTAAACGTCTACAACCTTCTGAAGGTCATAAAGGAAAGGTTCCCGAAGGTTGTCGAAGGGTTCGAGGACCTGATCTGAAAACGCGGCGCAAGCCGCTTATCTCTATTTTTTTGGTCGGACTCAGGTCTTTACCGATACCCTCACTCCTTCCACGCCCGTTTTCACGATGAAAGGAGAACCGCCGCGCGAAGAAATGGCCTCGCACACTTTCTCCGGCTGGTCAGTAAGGGCGACCATGCACCCTCCCCCGCCCGCGCCGGTGAGCTTTGCGCCGTATGCGTACGGAAGGGACGCACCGACCAGTTTGTTCAGCTCTTTTGATGAGACGCCCAGTATCGAAAGGAGCTTGTGGTCCTTCGTCATCAGATCGCCGAGGACGGTCACATCGTTCTTCCGGAGCGCCGTCATCCCATCGAGGGTTATCTGTCCTATCTCATCAACGATGTCCGAAGCGAAGCGGTTGCTGTCCTTGTATTTTCTCACCCGTTCGACCAGCGGTCCCGTGGCCGCCTTTATTCCCGTGCAGCCGATGACGAACGTCATCGGCGGGACGTCTATCATGGACACCCTCCAGGCGTATTCGTTCTTGGTTATGTCCCAAAGACGGCCGCCGTCGTTCTCCGGTGCGTTAAGGGCCACGCCGTATCCGTGGGCGGAGGCGGAAGTGTCCATGGGACTCCCCCTCCCTTGGCTGAAATACTCCGCCTCGAAGGCCTCCTTCGCTATCTCGCCCTCGTCCGTAGACCTACCGTTGAGTGCGCGCATCGCAGCCGAGAAAGCAACCGAAAGGGCGGCGGAGGATCCCAATCCTGAGCCGGTGGGGATCTTGCTGTCCATGTGCACCGACACCGGGAGCATGTCGTTCTTCCCGGAGATGTACCTCAGGTGGGGGTTCGCAGTGATGTCCGCCGCTTCGTTATTGATCCTGAACTCGCTATCCCTCCTCACGGTGAGGTTGAACCTCCGGTTAATGGCAAGGGCCGCCGCCGGCTTTCCGTACACGACCGCATGTTCGCCCAGTATGACGAACTTCCCAGGGGCGGAAGCTGATATCTCGTTCATTCTGTCAGACCGTACTTTGCAAGCGTTTCTTTTATAGCGTCGTTCGGGGTCCTCTTCTCAAGCAGAGGCTGCGGAATGTCCCACCATTGTTCCTCGAACTCCTCCAGCGCCCTTCCGTACGCCTCGTCGTCCGGGAAATCGTCCGCTTTGACGCCCAGAAGCGCTTTTTTATGCTCTTTGAAGAGGTCCGCCTTGAACCTCTTGTTGGCGAGGGATACGCCCAGGTACATGTCGAAATAGAAGGAGACGTCCAGCCCCAGGTCCACCGGGGCGGAGTCGCATATAAGATCGAGCACGCTGTTCGCGGTCAGCTTGAATATCAGTTTCCGTTTCGCTTCCTCGGGGATGTCCATGTTGTCCACCTCAGAGATCATCGCGTCGTAGCAGAGGTCGTTCAGTGCGGACACCCTGCGGGGGTTCTTCTCATACAGCTGTTTGTTCACCAGCGCCTCTTCGGAGATATCCTCTTCGTCCATTCCGAAAAGGCCTGCGTTGGGGTCGTCGGGTCCTGTCCTTTCGTTCATTTCATCCTCTCCTCAGCTTCCCTATAGTATCTGCCAGTATATCCATCCCTGCATTGATCTTCTTCTCGTCCGCGGCGTAAGAGAACCTCAGATGGCCCTCCCCGTATTTTCCGAAAGACGATCCCGGGGTGCAGATGAGGCCGTTCTTCGCGATGGCGTTCGCCAGGTCTGCGGATCCCATGTCGAGGTCGTAGGACGGGAAGGCGTAGAACGATCCCTTCGGCGGCGAGATGCTCATGCCTTCGATATCGTTGATGCGTTTCGATATGAGGTCCCTTCTGGCCTTGAATATCCTCCTGGCGTTGTCAAGGTATCCGTCCATCACAGGCAGCGCGTTCAGCAGCCCGTACTGTGCCGGCATGTTCGGGCTGGCGCAGACATGGTACTGCATCTTGATGAGGTCGTTCATCGTTTCCGCGTTCGAGAAGATCGCCCCCATCCTCCAGCCGGTGACCGCCATCATCTTGGAGAAGCCGTTGATGACCACCGCCCGGTCAAGATGGTCCATGAAGGAGAGATGCTCACCCTCGTAAATGTATGCGTCGTAGACCTCGTCGGAGAGTATCATCACATCGTGATCCTCCGCAAGGTCCAGAAGCGCTTTGAATATGGTCTTGTCAAGCACCCCGCCGGTGGGGTTCGAAGGGCTGTTGACAACGATCATCTTGGTCTTCTTTGTGATCAGGGATTTCATGTCCTCCGTGTCGGGAAGGAAGTCCCCTTCGGTAAGTTTGTACTCCACCGGTCTGCCGCCCGCAAGCTGGGCGTGCGGGCCGTATATCACGAAACCGGGGCTGGGTATAAGGACCTCGTCTCCCGGGTCTATGAACGCCTGTGTCGCCTCGAGGAGGGCGGAGGACCCGCTGGGGGTTATCATGACGTTATCTGCCGAAAGCTCTCCGTACCTGGAAAACCACTCCGCGACACCCTTTCTCAGCTCCGGTATGCCGGCGGTGGGTCCGTATTTGTTCAGCCCTCCGGACGCCGCCCTGTTCATTCCTTCGATCGCCTCCTTCGGAGGCGCAAGGTCCGGTTCTCCGAGGCCGAGATTGACGGAATCCGGGCCTGCGAGGTCGAACATCTTCCTGATGCCTGACATGGGGATGGACCCAAGCCTTTCTGATATCTTCATGAAGGGTCATCGCCCGCATATTATATTGATTTATTTTCGCTCCCGCTCCTAACAGGGGAGGACCGCGGCACCTGCCTCGGGCCATCTAGAGATCATTTGACGATCCAGAGTCTGCCTTTCTTTCCCCCTGTTCTTTCTAGCCTGCCGGCTGCTCTGAGGCCCTTTATTATCGCCGCTGTCTTCGACATCGAGAGACCGGTGGTTTTAGAGACGCTTTCCATCGTAATCCCGCCATCCGTCGCCATAAGCTCAAGCGTTTTCTCTTCGACCGGTATCATGGGGGTCTTTGGGTCCATTCCCATGGACAGTGTGAGTTTAACTGCGGGCGCCTTTTTTGGTCACCATTATTAACCGATTGCACCATACCCCGTCATGGTCAAGATCAACAGATCCGTCTGGACGGTCGCGGACATCGTCGGCATGGTCCTGGTGGCGGTCGGGATCCTCGGGTTCATTGAGGTCATATCCGTCGACCAGACCCTCTCAGAAGTGCTCATGGCCGTCGGCATGGTCCTGATCGCGATATCGGCGGTGTTCATCCAGATCGAAGGCGGCAGGCTCAGGAAGGAGGGCGAGGAGTACAAGAGGTTCGACGAGATAAGGACGAACGCCCGCCGCGTGCCGAATGACCTTGAAGAAAGTTACCAGATCGACTACACCGCGGAGCCTAGCCGCGCGATAAGATATAGGAACAACTCGCCGGAGGAATCCCATACCGAAATGGATTTTGAAGAGGTCTCGGACGACGACGTCATTATCCTGTATCTGAACTAAGGTGCGGCCATGTCCAAGAAGAAGGCTTTGAACGGAGACATGCTTTATCTCATATTCGACACCGCGAACATGCACAGATGGAACGACCATCTCCGGACCGTCGACCTTACGGAGTTGGATAAGCAGGCGCACAAGGCGGCGATCGCGTGGGTGCTCGGAAAGTACGAGGAGACGGAAGGCGGCGCCAAGCTTGACTGGAGGAAGATAATCGAGCATTCGCTGTTCTCTTTCATACAGCGGAGCGCGATGACCGATCTCAAACCGCAGGTCTTCCACAGGATCATCTCCGAAAAGGCGGAGGAGGTCAACAGGTACGTTGTCGATTGTTTCGATCTGAACGTCCCGGACGCCGACCCGGAGTTCAGGTCCAGGCTGGAGGGATACCTCCGATCGGAGAAGAGGTCCAAGGAGGACGACATAATCAGAGCGGCGCACTATCTCGCGACGAGGTGGGAGTTCAAGACCGTGTACGACGCGAATCGGTCGATGTACGGCATCGAGAACACGAAGAAGGAGATCGACGAACAGATACTGCAGCACATGGACCTCATCGGCGTGAAGAAGCAGATGGACGACGAGAATACTTTCGATTTCATCGACCTCATCGGACAGCTCCGGTTCCAGCAGAGGTGGGCGAGGACGCCGAGGATACCGAAGACCACCGTCCTTGGCCATTCCCTTCTGGTGGCGGACATGATCTTCCTCAACGACTTCGACACGAAGGCCGACAACAGGCAGATGTACAACAACTATTACACCGCATTGTTCCACGACCTTCCCGAAGTGTTAACGAAGGACGTCATAAGTCCCATCAAGGCTAACGTCGATGGTCTGGCACATCTTCTCGAATCTTACGAAAGGGAGCTGGTCCAGTCCAAGATAATGCCGCTGATCCCCGGGTCTTGGCACGAGGAGATCGAGTTCATGGTGTTCGAACCGTTCACGGACATCGACAACGGAAGGTTCGGAAGGAGGACTGGGAAGGACATAAAGTCCTGCGACCTCATGGCGGCGTACATCGAAGCTAAAGCGTCCGTATCCTACGGCATATCCTCGAAACCCCTTGAGGACGGCGTGAAGGAACTGAGAAAGAAGCTCAGGGCCTCCGGCGCCGGGATAGGCGCGGAGGACCTCCTCGATCAGTTGGACCGCGTCCTGAGATGATCAGCCGATCATCTCTTTTCCACGCATATATTTCCGGAGGACCTCCGGCACGGTCACCGTGCCGTCCTCGTTCTGATAGTTCTCAAGGATGGCGACCATCGTCCTCGGAAGGGCGAGGCCGGAGCCGTTCAGAGTGTGTATGAACTCGCTCTTCAGATGGGGTTCCGGACGGAACTTGATGCGCGCTCTCCTCGCCTGGAAATCCGTGAAGTTCGAGCATGAGGACGCCTCCAGCCAAACGTCGTTCGCCGGAGCGTGAAGCTCGATGTCGTAGCATTTCGAGCAGGAGAAGCTCATGTCGCCTGTGCAGAGCAGCAGGACGCGATAGGTCAGGCCGAGCGCGGATATAAGATCCTCCGCATCCTTCCTGAGGATTTCAAGCACGTCGTAAGAGGTGTCCGGATGCACGAACCTCACCATCTCGACCTTGTTGAACTCGTGGACCCTGATTATGCCCTTGGTGTCGGCGTGTTTCCCCACCTCCCTTCTGAACGAGGGGAGGTAAGCGGTATAGAGGATCGGCAGCCTGTCCTTCTCGAAGATCTCGTCCATGAACAGATTCGTGACCGGGACCTCGGCGGTCGGATTGAGGAACATCTCGTCCTTCTCCATGTAGTACATATCCTCCTTGAGGTTGGGGTACTGCCCGGTGCCTGTGAGAGCGGCTTTGTTCACGACGACGGGAGGGAACACCTCCGTGTATCCCTGGTCGGCGTGGGTGTCCAGGAAGAAATTGATCAGCGCGCGCTCGAGGCGCGCGCCGTCCCCCTTGAGGCAGTAGAACCCGCTGCCGGCCACCTTTACTCCGCGATCGAAATCGATTATGTCCAGAGATTCGGCGATCTCCCAGTGCTGTTTCGGCGCGAAGCCGAACTTTCTTTTTTCTCCACGCTGATACACGATCACGTTCTCGGCGCTGTCCTTCCCTATGGGAACAGAAGGGTGGGGGATGTTGGGGATGTTCAGCACGCAGTCCTCCCTTACCGCGTCCAGTTCCGCCATCCTGCCGTCGTTGTTCTTTATCCTCTCGGCGACGTCCCGCATCTCGAGGACCTTGGTCTCCTTCTCTTCGCCTTTCATTTTCGATATCTGCAGGGAGACCTCGTTCCTCACCTTCCTCAGGCGGTTGTTCTCGTTGGTCAGGGCCTTCCACTCAGAATCCGCTGACAAGAACCGATCCAGGATCTCGGTGTCTTTATTCCGGCTGACGAGCATCTGCCTGATCGCCTCAGGCTGCGTTCTTATTATGTTGACGTCAAGCATCAGGATCCCTCAGAATTTCTTTTGGCTCAGCGAGGTCCACGTCCTTTTGTCGGTGAGCACGATCACTCCGCCCCGTACGTCCACGACGACGGAGTTCGTTGACGAGGCGATCGACTCCGCAGCCGACCCGGCGTCGCCGTCCGCATTGCTGAGGACCTTGATCTTGATCAGGCGGGCGTTCTTCAGCTGGGCCGTTATCTCGTTCAGCAGACCTTCGTCTATCCCGTCCTTACCCACATGGACGGTGGGGGAGAGGTCCTTTGCGCGCCTCATCAGTTCCTTCTTTGCTTCTTTTTCCGTCATTTTATCTTTCCCTCCCGTACGGCACCCTTTTCAGCGACCCGCAGATCCCGCATCTGGTCACGGTCTTTCCGCCGGTGAGCCTCACCGTGCAGCTGAGCCCCGGGACCAGCGGCGTCATGCACCCTTTGCAGTACCGGAACCCGGCCGGCATCTTCGTCCTGGTCTTCCTTCCTATGCTCCCAGCAAGCGAGACGTACCTCCTTGCGAGATCCTCCCGGCCGTTCCTCAGGGCATCCTTCGACAGCTCGGTCAGTATCGAAATGCGCTCTTCGCCGATATTGACGGCCGCGTTCTTGGAGATGCGCCTTTTCGACATGTTATCTGATGTGAGTTGAGATACTGATATAAATGTTATCTATGCCGGACCTAATTTTCAGGTGAGCGGGGACCGCGCATACCATGCGTCAACTTTCGATCGACCGACGCTTCCGAACTTTCCGTACCGGAATATTCGGTATCCGTTTGGTACAATTCACCTTCTCTTCCCCCGCCCCGACGCCCGGTGCCGCATATTTGTCCCAGCCGCGCGCGTATCCCGCCAAAGCTGAAGGATGACGGTCCGATTGGTTTATATTACTGGGACGGCGATATTATTTCCGTATAATCCCACTCAAAGGACGGTATGATAATGAGAATTGACAACAGATCCAAAAGATACGCCCTGGCAGCACTGCTGGTACTGGCGTTGCTGGCAACAATGGCGGCATGGGGAGGTGCCGCGCAGGTCTCGGATGCGGCGGCGACCCTCACGGTTACTAACGGTGACGACGACGGCCCAGGTTCTCTGCGCAATATACTCTCATCCGCCGGTGACGGCGACACGAT
>JAITCQ010000016.1 GCA_031283015.1 Candidatus Methanoplasma sp. | reverse complement strand
TAATATTGCTGATCTACATCTCCGCGGCAGCGGCGGCTTTGATCGAGACGATCCTTGGTCCGGTCCTGAGGATCGTCCGGTTTTAATATTTGCCTTTGGACCTCATGTATATCATGAGCTCGGAGGTCATCTGCGCCAGGTGAATCGCCCTCCTCCCGGTCCCGACGCATGCCGGATCGTCCCTGAGGAGTCTTCTGTAGGCCTTGCGGATAGTGATCGGCTCGTCCGAAGGGAACCTACACTTGAGGCTTACCGGCATCTTCGACGACACCGACGGCATGACCTCCGACCTGTAAGTGATGTCCCACGGGTCGAATGTCATATACCGTCCGAACTCCTGCTTCCCGTCGAAGGCGGCTATGCTCTTCCCGTCTATGATCCGTTTGATATCGTCCGCCACTTTCTTCTCCGGGTCCCCGGCGTATATCTCTTCGGCGGACAGCCCTCCTATCCCGGAGAGATAGTCGAGCTTCTTCTTCCCGAGCACCTTCGGGTCGTAGTAGATGACGTTGTGATAGACGATCCCGTACGAATTCTCACCGAGGTCCACCTTGCATACGGCGATGTCCACGATCTCGTCGTAAGGGAAGCCGTCGGGACCCGACGGAAGCGCCTGTATCACGAATATTTCCTCTGCCACGGCATCGGTTATGCGGACGGGTTAATTGTACTTTCGCCATATCCGTTCCGGCGGAGCGGCAGACAGACAAAGGGATCAATATGCAAAAAGTTGAAAAACAGCCTGTTTCATATTGCAAAAAGTTGAAAAAATGACTCATTTTATGTTGCAATAAGTTGAGAATCCCTCCAGTAGCGCCCATGCATGCGAGAGAGCCTATTCTCCACCCTGGGGGGGCTGAGCAAGAAGTCAAGATGCATGTGCTTAAAGGAGACCGTGAAAGCATCGAACACGCCAACCTCATTTTCGGACACCCCTATCCTAACTTTAAATAGGCCGACGGCGTGTTCGAAGCATGCGCCGTGCCAAGAGCATCGATGAGCTGTACGAGGATGTCAGAGAGTACGACATCGTGATCACCAGCGACGCCGCTCTGGCCACCGCGCTGAACGCAAGGATCGACGTCCCCCGCGTCGGAGGCTTCGCCTACACCCCGAGGCACATAGCCGGGAACGAAGCCGTTCCGGTCTTCGGTGCCGGAGCGCTCAGCGACCTGAAGGTCATTTCAGAGATAGCGAATGAAACAGGATACGGCCTCAAGCACATTCACAGCGAGCTGGACAACATCAGGAACATAAGGCGATTCAAAAAAGATGTCGGGAGATATCTTTATTCAAACTCGTCCAGAGAAATATATGATTCTTTCCGCGGACTCAGGACCGCGGAGAAGCTTATGGATTCGTACGTGCCGGAGGAGAGGGAGTTCTTTGGAGGAAAGAGAACTGCGGTCATCGGGATCGAGTTCTTCGACGACCTCGATAAGCACTTCATTCCCAGGGACCACGACGAGATCGACATCTTCACCGACGGCGGATACGAGATAGACGTCATCTACGAGGTCGGGAACGATAGGCAGATCGCCGAGAATGTCGTGAGCATGATAGACGCGGAGAGAGCGGACAACACCGCGATCGTTCTGGACACGGCGGGTCCCATCGCCGACGCCGTAAGGGCCGCATTATACAGAAGGAAGATACCTTTCAGGAACACCATGGCGGTGAAGGACCTGTCCCAAGTGAGGGATTACCTCCAGTTCCTTTCCCTTTCGCTGTCCTACGAGACGCTGAGGGTCCGACACGTGAGGGAATTGTTCTCCGGCTATGGAGGACGGCTGGACCAGAAAGAGGATGGGTATCTTCTGCATAAGATCAAGGACCATCTCAGACTTAGGTCGAAAGAGCTTGCGGATGTCATGGAGGGCGTCAGGGACCTGACGTTCCAGGAAGTGTGCGACGCCGTGGTGAGGAGATCGCACCGCCCGCAGGTCGGGATGCTCTTGGACGATATGAGAATGAGAGACACGAAGGTGACGTCCAAGCTGGTGAACGAACTCAACTACGCCGTCAACAACATAGATGATCTCAAACACAACGAGGAGATACCCGACGACGAGAAGAAGGGCGTGCTGCTGGCCGATTGTTCGAGGTCCGTCTACGTCGACAGACCGTTCGTGATCTACCTCGGATTGGGGCCGGAATGGTCGAAGACCTCCATGGGGAAGGAGTATATCGACAGGGAAGCGGAGGCGGAGATCAACATGTACAGGTTCTCAGTGCTCCTGCAGCAGGGAGCTTCAAGATTATACGCAGTGAACTCCATGAGGAACGGAAAGGAATCATGCCCCTGCCCCGTGTTCGAACAGATACGCGGAAATGAACAGAGGGAGGAGGACGTTGGCGCGGTGGCGGGGTTCGGGGACGTATGCGGGAAGCTTATCAAAGGACAATGGGCGGCCCCCTCGGAGAACGAACCGATCGCAAGGGGGGAGGACCGCATCGATCCTTCCGAAAGGAAGGACCTGAGGTTCTCCAAATCCACGTATAACAATTACTACGCATGCCCCCGCGCCTACATGTATGGTAAGATGATCTCCATCCCCGATTCCGAATACACTATGTTCGGCAGCATCATCCATGAGTTCGCGGAATTCTATCTCTGCTATCCCGTACTCGCCCGGGAGGGGATAGAAAGGTACACCGAGATGATACAAAGGGAGTACTCCGGACTGTCCAGCAGACAGATGGAGGAGATAGACGGCAGCAGGATAAGGATCTGCATGGCCAACGTCATGCGCTTCATAGACTCCCTTGGGATAAGGGAGGCGCCGCTCGATATGGACTATTCGAAAAGAGAGCACAAGAGCAGGTTCATGGACATGCATGACTGCACGAGATACAGCAGCATGACCGAAACCCGTTTTGACTCCCGCGCTCACCCGCTGTCGGGGAATTTCGATCTTGTGATCGGCAGCAGGATAATCGATTATAAGACGGGGAGGGCCAGCTCGCCCAAGGACGTGCAGAAACGCATGGATATGAAGGGAAACCCCGACTATTTCGAATTCCAGCCGATGATCTACCTCTCCCTTCTCAAGGACAACGCCCCGCCGCCTCAGAGGTTCAGTTTAGTGTATGTGGCGGACAATGACGTTCGATCCGTCACGGACGATGATTTCAACATAAACGAAAACATACGTGAAGTCGTGCTGATCCCCATGAGCATGAGGGAATACATCAGGGATCCGGATTCCCCGGTGAAAGCGGAGTTCGGAACCACCTACCAAAAGATCGTCGAAGGGTGGGTGACGTTCGTCGACCGGGCGTTCGAGGCCGGCACCGAAAAGTGCGGGTCCTGGAAGGACGATCGGGGACTCGTATCCTCTTTGATCGGAGCGCTGGGATTGAACGACAACGTAACAAACATGAAGGCCGTGACCGGAGCGCTGAAGAAGCTTGCGGCGGTGATATCGGACGAGATGTACGTCGAGACCGGAGGGATCGTGGTGATCCCCTCGGATACCGTCGAAAGATTCCTTTTGTGCGTGGACGAACACCACGCATCGGCCTCCCGCGAGTATTATTCCGATTTCCCCGCGTCCCCCAGGAGGGATTGCGGCAGATGCGATTTCTTCAAAGCGTGTACCAAAGA
>JAITCQ010000010.1 GCA_031283015.1 Candidatus Methanoplasma sp. | reverse complement strand
GGGGTTCGGGAGAATGATGATCGAACATGCACTTGACGCATTCTCAAAAGGCAACGAGATGTTCGGATGCAGGGTCGTCCGGCTCGACTGCCGAGACCCGTTGCTCGAATATTATGAGTCATGTGGGTTCACTCCGACGGGAAAAAACCACAGTAATGCCCTCAATCAGATGATCGCGATCATTTGATCTCTCCGGGCGCATCTTTAACAGATTGAGTATATATTCGAAGGTCCATACGTCCTCGATGCACGAAGTTTCCGTAATGGCCGACCTTATGACCGCCATAAAAAAGGAACTTGAAAAATACGACGTCATTTCGGTCAAAGAAGTGGCCCTGACGGTGGGGAAACTGACCAATCTCGGGTCCGAACAGCTGGAGTTCGCATATGAAGTGATGTCTAAGGAAACAGTTCTGGAGGGTTCCAGGCTTGTGATAGAATCCGAAGAGATAAAGGTGTGCTGCGGGAGATGCGGGTACGAAGGACCCGCAAAGAGCATCGGCATGGGTGAGGACGCTCACTACCAGATACCGATCCTATCATGCCCGGAATGCGGCGGCGCGGTGACGGTCACCGCAGGAAAGGCATGCTGCGTCAGGTCGATAGAGATCGAGGAGACCGGCTGATGTTCAAATACAGGGACGGGGACACCGCAAAGAAGATACTGTCCGCCATAAAGGACACAGGCATAAAGAGCAGGTTCATGCACGTCTGCGGCACCCATCAGGACACGATAGTCAGGTTCGGTCTGGAAGAGATGCTGGCGGACGCGGGGGTAGAGATATGTCAGGGTCCGGGGTGCCCCGTGTGCGTGACCACCAGCAAAGAGATCGCCGACGCGATAACCCTCGCCCGCAGCGGCGTGACGATAACCGCATTCGGGGATATGATGCGCGTTCCCACAACCATCGGCTCCCTTTTTGACGCGAAAGCGGACGGGGCGGACGTGAGGATAGTGTATTCGATAGAGGACGCGGTCAGGATGGCATCCGAACAGACGAAGCCGCTGGTCTTCGTGTCAGTGGGGTTCGAGACCACGGCGCCGTCGACCTGCGTCCCTTTGAACAAAGGAGGGCTGCCGAAGAACTTCAGCGTCTACAGCTGTCACAGGATATGCCCGCCGATATTGGAGGCCATATTCGAGATGGGCGAGACGAAGATGAACGGCATGATAATGCCGGGACATGTTGCCGTCATAACCGGCCTGGGACCCTTCAGGACATTCTCCGAGAGATATGGGATGCCGCAGGTCGTCGCAGGGTTCGAGCCTCTGGACATATTCATGGCGGCGTACATGCTGACAAAACAGATCGAGGAAGGCCGTTCCGAGGTGGAGAACGAGTATACTCGGTTGGTCAAGGAGAACGGCAACCCCGCCGCAAGGAAGCTTATGGAAGACACGTTCGATCCCGTCGACAGAGAATGGAGAGGGTTCCCAGTCATACCTAAGAGCGCATTGGCCCTCAAGAAGGAGTTTGCGGAGCACGACGCGACGGTCGTTCACAGGGAGACACTGTCCGCCGTCCCGGAAGTGGAGGCGGAGGCGGCGGGATGCAGGTGCGGGGAGGTCCTGAGGGGACTCATAAGATCGGAGGACTGCCCAATGTTCGGGACCGCATGCAGACCCGCTAGTCCGAAAGGACCATGTATGGTATCGGAGGAAGGCAGTTGCAGCATTGCGCACAGGTTCTCGGGAAGGAGGGCGTGAGGTGAAAGCGGACGGGATAAACCTCAGATCGGTCCTGGTGGTCACGAACGATTCCACGATCTTCTTGAAAAGGGGGTTGGCCACCGCGTTCGAGATGTTCGGCGGACGTACGGAAGAAATAAAAAAACTCGTCGCAAAGCTGGACACCGCCAAGAAGAACGGGAGGAAGATGTGCGACGTGTCTTACGGAGTGATATCGGCAAGGTTTGGATTCGTCCCGGGGAACTATGTCATAACCAATTACGACGAGGTCATGGCCAACAAAAAGGATTACGAAAGGGTCCAGAAGGAAAAGGACTACCTCGGACAGCTGAACCAGGTTGCCATGTATTTTGACAGGATCGTTGTCTGCGTCCCGAACGATATGTTCGCAATGATGCTAGAGGACGAGACGTTCCTGCAAGGGAAGGTCATAGCCGTCACCTCCCCGGCTTTCGAGACGTACTGCATGAGCAGGAACTGGGTCTTCATGGAAAGGAAGGGCGCCCGTCTCGGGAAGGAGAACGCGGAGAGGATATTCAGGCTGATAGAGAAGGAGTCATGACCGGCAGCCCTTCTTCTTTGTTTTCAGCCTGTCCTTGTCCTCTTTGCTGACCCTAAAAGAGTCAGATATCTTCTGCACGGCCTTGTTCCTTATCTCTTTGTCCAACGAATCGGAGAATAGCATAGGTTCCGTTCTTTCCGGATATTTTATGAAGCATTCCGAAAGTGCCCACGCGGCGCCCATCTTGTAGTAGTATTCGGCATGGTACTTCGAGGTGAGCAGCTTTAGCACGTCATCTATATGTTCGTCGTCCAGGAAGTGCTTCATCATCATCACCGCAGACACCCTCATTTTGAACCCGTCGCACGTTTCGATCAATTCACCGCAGTAATCCCATAACCGCTCTTTTTCCTGCCCCTTCTTTATGCTCCAATCGCCGCAGAATATGTCGCACACCCCCCAATTATCTATTTCCGGAACGAATTTCCTCGTCAGGTCCAGCCTTTCGCCGAAACTCATTTCCGCGTTGGCTATCACCAGGGCCCTTAGCATCAGTTCCTCCGCGAAAGAAACGGGTTCGTTCAGGAAGGACCGCCAGTCGCCGCCGCATATCTGCTTGGATATGCTCCTGAGGACGGGCATCCTGACTCCGAGCATCTCCTTCGTTCCGGGAATGGCTACCATGTTGAATTCTTTGTACTTCTGGTCCGCATTGGCCGCCAGTTCCTTCTTTACGTCGATCAACGCCGTATCCCTTCTATATCCATCAATCTTCTTTTGAGCGCCAACCCGCCGCCGAATCCCCCGAGGCCCCCGTCTGACGTGATGACCCTGTGGCAGGGTATTATCAGAGGTATGGGGTTGGCGCCGCAGGCACTGCCCACCGCCCTGCTGGCATTCGGTCGACCGATCCCTTCCGCGATGTCCTTGTACGACGCCGTCTCCCCGTATGGGATCTTGCGAAGCTCGTTCCAGACGCTTTTTTGAAAGTCCGTGCCTTCTATCTTAAGGGGAAGATCGAAATCTGTTCTTTTCCCGGTCAGGAACTCGTCGATCTGGCTTGCGGCCTCGGACATGACCGGGCATTCCCTGCATTCCCTGAAAGGGAGGTTGCTGTTAGGCAGATATATTCCGTCGATGTTCCCCGACCCGTCATCGGAAATGCTCACTTTCCCTATGATGGTGACATATGTTTGTATCCCGCCGTTCATGGACCGTTATTTTTTTGAGAATACTTATGTCCTCCTATTGCATCCACAAAGCGATGATAATATGCGCCAGCAGGAGGACGGACATCCCTGCGTTCCACTCGGAATGGCTGATGAACCGTATGCGCGAAGGGTACGCTTTCGTCAGGAATCCCGTGGCGAAGAACGTGGTCTACAGAGTGGACCTCTCCCCCGGGAACGTGGACCTCCTGCTGCTGATGACGAAGGACCCCCGCCCCATGATGCCGCATATCGGGGAATTGAAGGAAATGGGAATAGAGATCGGGTTTCAGGTGACCATCACCCCCTATGGCCGCGATACGGAACCCGGTGTCCCCGACAAAGCGGACATCGCGGAAGCTTTCAGAACGATATCGGACGCGATAGGGAGGGACAGGGTCGTCTGGAGATATGACCCGGTCATACTGAACAAAAGGTACGACCTCAAATACCATCAGAGGAAATTCGATCTTCTATGCAGGGAACTTGCGGAATACACGGACCGATGTGTCTTCAGCTTCGTAGAGATACACGGCAAGCTTGAAGGACTGCGCGGGGACGGCATATTGCGTAAGATATCCGAGGATGAGGCCAAGGAGATAGGCAGGATGTTCTCGGAGGCGGCGGAAGGCAGCGGCATCGAGCTGAATCTCTGCTGCTCAGAATACGACCTGTCGGAATACGGGATCCGGACTAGGGGATGCATCGATCGCGAACAAATGAGATCCATAGGCGTGCCCTTCGAAGAACCTCAGGCCCCCGTCAGGGACAGATGCCTGTGCGTGAGGAACATCGATATCGGAGAATACGACACATGCGATCACGACTGCATATACTGTTATGCGAACCGCAGCACCGATACGATGAGAAAACAAAGGAGATACGATCCGGACAGCGGGATGCTGTCCGGCAGCGTACGGGGATCGGACACGATCGTCGAGCTCGCGTCAAGGAAGAACTCAAAGATCACCGATTTCTGAGCCTTCCCTCTCAAGCTCGCGCCTCATCCTCCTTTTTGAGAACAGGACGGAGTCCATGTAGATGACCCAGGAAGTTTCCAGAACGATGGACGACGCGACCGCCACCATCGCGTACGGCACAAGCGGCCCCATGGTCGCGACGCAGAGCGCTATGGCGATCCCCTTGTTCTTATAGGACACCATCAGTATGTCGGTCACTCTCTGGGACCAGCCGATCCCGGCGCGTTTCTCCGCGAATTCGACGGCATTGCCAAGGCCGAAGGTCCTCAGTCCCGCTACAACCAAGAAGGCAAGCATGACCCATATCCCGCAGTCGAACGATGTGGAGCTGACGGAAAGCCAGACGAGGAAGGAGATTATGCTGTTCAGCAGCACCGCCATCTTGATCTTGCTTATCTTTACGCGAGTGATCAGCCTAGAGATGACCAGAGGTATCCCGATGACCTCGATGACCGTGATCACCAGGTCGGTCATGTTCACTTTCTCTCCCAGCAGAACATAGACGATGAAAGGTATCCACAGCAGGGTCGCGATGTACACGTATATCGTGGAACGTACGGCATGTTCCATATCCCCTCTGAGGATGAGAGACAGGGGGGCGACGGAGGCCGCGAACGGCGTCGCCGCGATGAAGACCAATCCCATGGCATAATCGGCGTACTCGGTCCGGCTCAGGATCAGATATCCGGCAATCGGAATGACGGATGAGATGATGAGTCCCAGAAGCAGGCCTCTGAGCAGAGACCTCGGGTCCTTTGCGGGACCCAGGTTCCTGCTCGGTATCCTCGAGAGCGAGATGGTCATCATCACCGCAAGGAGCAGGATGGTAAGGCTGCTGTTCACCGATGGCGTAAGAACGTCGCTCGGGAATATGTTCGCGAAGTTCGTGATCAGGGAGACCGCCAAAGCAAAGCTCATCATCAGCGCGCTGCTCGTCAGGAACCTCAGGACCAAGCCCATGTCAGGCAGATTATGTGAAATTATATGAAAGTTCATCTTCTTTCCGCCGCCGGGCGCCGGAGAATAGAGTCAAATGATAAATACGGATTCCGCCGTCGGACGGTCATGGAACAGGCGGGAAGGGATATTTCTTTTGCAAGACGAGTGAACTTGATCTTCAGATTCAGCTACACGTTCCCTTTCTTCATGGCATCCGTCTGCGGATCGCTGTTCGCGTTCCTCTTCTATCATCCGCAGCTGTTCATGGTGGTCTTGATACCCCTCGTCGTTCTTCTGCTCGCGGTGTTCGTCAACTTCTCCAACGACTACTTCGACCACAGGTCGGGCGTGGACAGGATAAGGTTCAGCGAGAAGGAGGAGATGATGAAAGCGACGGACTCGAAGGTCCTGAGGAAGATATACTGGGAGGGGAATCCCTTCGACAACGGCCTCGTGACGGACAGGCAGGGCAAGGTCATCATGGCCGCGCTCCTCGCCGCCGCCGCGGTGCTGTCCGTTCCGGTGATCATGTACGGCGGGTGGATCGTCGCGGTGTTCGGCGCGGCCGGGGTCTTTCTCTCGTACTATTACACCGCGCCCCCCCTTGACCTTGGCGCAAGAGGTCTGGGCGAGGCTGACGTCGCGGTGTCGTTCTTCATGTTGGTATTCTGTTCCTTCTTCGTCGCGACGATAGACTTTGACTGGGAGACCCTTTCGTTCACAGGCGTATTCAGCGTGGAGATATTCGTATTCGCGGCGATCGTCGGAACTCTCGTGGGGCTGATGAGGCTTACCGATTCGATGTCTGGCCAGGAGGCGCATATTGCGAACGGCGAGAAGAGCATCTCCGTCCGTCTCGGCCTTGACGGCGCGGTAAAGGTGGCGAAGGTGCTGATAGTGTTCGCTTATTCCCTGGCCGCCGCGATGGTGTGTCTCAGCCCCACGTACATATTGTTGTTTTTGGCGCTTCCGCTGACGCTGAAAGCATGGAAGATAATGACCGAGAAGGGCGGACACTGGACACTGAGGATCCCGCCGTTCTTCTTCGGCACAGCGTTCCTTATGGAGATACTGTTCATCGCCGCCGCCGTTGTGAAACAGGTCTTCGAGATCGGGTCACTTTTTTGACATGGCGAATATGGACGACATTTCGGAGATCGTCGATATGTTCCCTCTTTTTATCAGGTAATATTCCCTCACCGCCGCGAACCCGCACTGTTTGCACGACGGGGTGTCATGCATCGGGCAGCCGTTGTGGTGCGACCCGTCCGGGATAATGAAGACGGTGACGTGGTACGGGCACTTCTTGCTCCAGTCCTCTTCTGTCAGAAGCTCAAGGCCGCGTTTCGAGTTCAGCACGGGATACCCGCTCTTCTTAAGTTCTCTTATCTTCCCCACAGCCGCTTTCTTCTCCTCCGGCGTCAGAGCTATTTCGTAAGGAGGGGGAGTGATGAAATTGAATATGATGCCCGCCAGCTTTTTGTTGTCCATGACCGCTTTCGCCGTTTCCTCTATGTAATCCATGTTGTCCTTCTGGATGACCATGTTCGCATAGATGGAGCCTGTGAAATCGGAATCCGAGATGGTCTCCATGAGCTTGTCGAAAACGCCCTCTCCTCTGATCAGATCGTTGATATCCTTCGGACCGTCCAGGCTTACGGATATCACATCCGAACCGGTGAAGAACCCGTTCGTGCCGTTGGTAGTGTATCCGATGTTCTTGTATCCGATCTCCTTCGCCGCCTTGATCAGGTCACCGAGGTCCTTCCCGCCGTCAGACCATGCGGTCGGCTCCCCGCCTTCGAAATAGGCTATCTTGGCGCCCTTCCCGAACTGGAGCCTTAGATCGTCAACTACCTCGCCGTACGACAGTTTGTTCTTCCCCGCGTCCTCGGCGCCGCTGCTGTATATGCTGCAGTGCCTGCATCTGAGGTTGCATCCATAATGTATTATGAGGGTGTTCACCAACGGCGCCTTGCTTCCGAAAACGGAACCCAGCCACCACTTGGCATAACCGAGCATCTCGCCTGCCGCCATGCTTCTCGTATCTCCGATA
This sequence comes from Candidatus Methanoplasma sp., assembly GCA_031283015.1. Classification (GTDB taxonomy): domain Archaea; phylum Thermoplasmatota; class Thermoplasmata; order Methanomassiliicoccales; family Methanomethylophilaceae; genus Methanoplasma. The sequence continues at coordinate 31,134 of JAITCQ010000010.1, read as the reverse complement.
CCGTATAAATTGAATCGTGTCCCGGCTTCCGCCTCACGTATCCTTCCCGTAACCGCCGGGCAGTCAAACCGGCAGCACGGTAACGGGGCGTCCTATTTGACCAATGCGACCATGCTCTGATGGAAAATCGCTGAAATACCGGGTCCGTATCCGCTGTCTTAACTATAGGATAAAGTCCGGTGAACCGCAGAGTTAAAGATGCGTTTTGTGATATACCCAGCGGAAGGGTGCTTAGGGATGAGCGATCTGAAGGCAAAGGAATACAAGAGATTTGAAGATGTGAAGACCGTCCGTGCCGACGGTAGCGAATATTGGTCCGCAAGAGAACTCGCACCAACATTAGACTATCTGAGATGGGAGAATTTTATCAACGTTATAAAGCGGGCTATGGTCGCCGGTAAGAACAGCGGGCATGCCGTTGACGCCGATTTTCGTGAGGTCACGAAAATCGTGAAAGCCGGCGCTGCCGAGAAAAAAATGACAGATTACGAACTGTCAAGATACGCCTGCTATCTGATCGTCCAGAACGGCGACCCGCGGAAAGAGGTGATCGCTCTGGGTCAGACATATTTCGCCATCCAGACATACCGCCAGGAGATCGCGGACCGTTTCAACCAGCTCGACGAGGACAGCAAACGTCTTGTGATACGCGGAGACATAAAACAATGGAATCAGATGCTGGCAGAGGCTGCGCGCAACGCGGGAGTGATCAGCAACGAAGAGTTCGCCGCGTTTCAGAACGCAGGGTACATCGGGTTGTACGGCGGGATGACAGTAGATGAAATTCATGACAGAAAAGGACTTGCGGCCAGGGAGAAGATCCTTGATTTCATGGGGAGCGAAGAGCTTATCGCAAACCTGTTCCGCATATCGCAGACGGAAAGTAAACTGAAAAGGGAAAACATTCAGGATAAGGATGCGGCGAACGACGCCCACTTCATCGTGGGGCGTGAGGTCAGATCCGCCATCGAACATGTCGGCGGCGTTATGCCGGAGGATCTGCCGACACCGGACAAAAGCATTTCGCAGGTCGAGCGTGAGCAAATGGACAGATTGAAAACCCGTAAGAAACCGTTGATGCTTGACGAATGAACCCGGATTGCTCAGACGGCAGCATGAACCTGAAGATACTCAAAATGAATCATTCGAGAAAGCCACCGCCGGGCACAACCTAAATAATTCAGTAGGCAATCCCCATTTCTCATGGAAGATGTCAAACCCGTAAGGTCCGGGTGGTACAACGCGTTCCGCCCTTGGTCGCTGCACGGCGCCGTGGTCCCCGTCCTCATCGGAGGGGCGGCCGCCTATCATTACGGGCACATGAACTGGGGGATCTTCCTGATGGTCATGGTGTGCGCCTGTCTGCTGCAGTCGGCGGCCAATCTTCTGAACACCTACGGGGACTATGTCAAAGGAACGGATACGCCGGACACCTTAAAGAGCAGGTCCAGATCCCCCGAGCTGGTGACCGGGACCCTTAGGCCGAGGTCGGTGCTGGCGGTCGGCCTGGCGTGCCTCGGGGTGACGGCGCTATGCGGCATAGTGTTCATTTGGTACATCGGCTGGGGGATATTGGTCTTCGGAGCGTTCGGCATCGCCAGCGCGGGATTGTATACTGTGGGCATATCATACAAATATCACGCAATGGGACTTGTCAGCGTGTTCTTCATGATGGGGGTCCTGATCCCCTTGGGCACATACTACGTGATGTCCGTGGAGATATCGCGGGAGGTGCTTCTGATGTCGCTGCCCAACGCGTTCCTTATAACCGCGGTGCTCAGCGGGAATGAGACAAGGGATTACGACGAAGACAAGAGGGCGGGGGTAAGGACGCTCTCAAGTCTCCTCTCATACAAAGGGAGCCTGAGGCTGTACCTTCTGCTCAACGGCATAGCGTTCCCGATACTCCTGGCACTTATTTTGCTTCAAGCGTTGCCGTGGGCCTGCGGCCTTGCGTTCCTGACCCTCGCCGACATGTATCTGCTGTTCAGGAACGGAAAAGGCGCGCCCGCCGACGAGAGGAAGAGCAGGCTGCTCGTGCCGATGTCGTTCAGGCTGAATTGGCACTTTGGGCTTCTTATTACGGCAGGATACTTAATAGGTCAGCATCTCCTCACGGGGGCGGTCTGATGAACGAAGAGAGCAAACCGAACGGCACCCAGTTCGAGGGCAAGGAAGAGTATGTGAAGGAAGTGTTCACAGAGATCGCATCCTATTATGACGAGATGAACGACCTGATGTCGATGGGCATGATCCAGGGATGGCACAGATTCATGATGAAGAAGGCCGGCGACATGAAGGCAAAAAAATGCCTCGACATCGGGACCGGGACCGGAGAGATAGCGTTCCTCCTTTCGGAGAACGCGGGAAAGGACGGCGAGGTCTTTGGAGTGGACATCACCCCGAAGATGCTGGAATACGCCGCGATGAAGATGGAGAAGATGGATCTTCCCGTGCCTGTTATATTCGAGACGGGGGACGCCTTGTCGCTGAGGTTCGAGGACGACTCCTTTGATATCGTGACCTCAGGCTACATGCTCCGCAATGTGACCGACATCCAGAAAGCGATCGCCGAGATGCACAGGGTCCTGAGACCCGGGGGAAGGGCGGTGGTGGCGGAGCTGTCGAAGCCCGACAACCGCATGGTCAGATATTTCTACGAGCTTTATATGAAACACAGAGTTTACTGGCTTGGAAGGAGGTACGACAAGGGAAAGCCTATCGACGGAAAATATCCGGCATACGAGTGGCTCGTATCATCCATACAGGGATTCCCCAAAGGGAAGGAGATGACGGACAAGTTCATCGAAGCGGGGTTCTTCGAGGCACAACATTTCGTCAGGTCCATGGGCGCAGTGAACATCTACTTGGGAATAAAGAAGTGATGCGGACCCGCCGGATGTGGCCCCCCGCAAATAAAGGTACCGCATACTCTTTCAGCGCAATGCAGATACCCTTACAGGTTCTGTCCTTTCAGAGAAAATGTCCTTGAATGAGTTTCAGCGGGTGTTGTCGTTCCAAAATCTTAAAGATTTAAAAAAAGTAAAGACCGGGGCCGTTTAGGCCCTGAAGATCGTTTTTAATTGTTTCCCGCTTTGTGCCCTCTAGTATACAGCATTGCGGTCGCCGCGATCAGCACGCATATCGCCGCTGAGATGATAGCTATCCACAACCACGGCGTCCGGTCGCCGTCGAGGATGGTCATCGTCCCTTTGACGAACGTCACTTCATAATTGGGGTCGAAATCAAATGAAATATCCTCGACTATATCGTATGTTCCGGGGTCCTTCCCAGTGTATCTGAGGGAGCCGGTCAGCACATCCCTGGCGAGAGGCTCCGGGTCCACCGTATATGTGAGGAGCGGATCGTCTTCGCCGGCGCGCTTTTCTTTGTTGTCGGCCGTTACCGTCACTGGTTTTTTGTTCACCGTCACCGTTACCGATGCGGAGGAACCGGACTTTGAGGCGGTTATTTTCACAACGGTATCGCCGGTCGCGCCTCTGATGGTCACCACGCCAGTGTTCGGATCCACGCTCACAAGTTCGGGGTGGCTGCTTGTCCATACCGCAGCGCCCGCGGGGCCGTCTCTTGCGGTAAGGGTGAAGTCAGGGTCGCCGTACACCTTGACGACATTGCCGCCGTCGATGGCGAGCGCTGGTACCGAAACTCCGCCGTTGATTCTGTAGCTGATCACTGAACTCCCCGATCCACCAAAGCTGTCGTTCCCGATGTACGCCGCCGATAATAAGTGGGTACCGACGGTTAGGCTGGAGAGAATTATTGACCCAGTGCCGTCTGCGAGTGCCGCCGTTCCCAACAGGACCCCCCCGTCAAAGAAACTGACGGTGCCGGTCAGGACCTCAAGGGATGCGGAAGATACCGTGGCCGTGACGGTGACGGCCGTGCCGTAGGGCTGAGGCGACATCGGGGACGCGGAGATCGTTGTCAAAGTGGTGGGTTTAGCTATCACGACAATATTCGCCCCGTATCCCGAGGGGGTGGTCCTCCCTAAGAATGTGAAGCTGATCGTATAGCTGCCTATTGCATTCATGTTCACGCTTGCGGAACTGTTGGTCACCCCCGCTTCGTTATAGTCTACATCCTCCTCACCGTTAGAATAGGTAAGGCTGAGCATTGTTCCCGTCAGATCGATGGTGTTCCCGGTGAAATAGTCCGTCTTCATCGGCTGCGTTGTGACAATAAGGCTGTCAAGCGTGTTCTCCGAAGCTTCCACCGCGCCGTAGGTGACGGACGACGGGCGCGCGGCGCCCGTCTGATCGCTGGCAAGTGCGGCGAGCGCATCGGCCCGCTGCTCTGTACTGAGGCCGGTGGCCGATAGCACGGCGGCGGTGACCGCCGTTGCTTTGCCTGCTGCGATGCCGTTGCTCAGGACCTTGTGCGTGCCCGTTTCGGGATCGAAGACGTTCAATCCGAACACCTGTCTGTAGGAAGCCTTCGTCGCGGGCGACGAGCCCGGTATGTTCTCTCCTTCCACAAGGTTCCCGAACGAGAGGTCGAATATGCCTTCCCCCTTTATCTGGAAAGGCATGAACACGGAAAGCTCGATATTGCCGGCGGCGATGCAGTTGTAAAGATATGCGGATATCCCCTCGCCTGCATAGGCGCCTGCGCCGTTGTTGCTGGTCACCGTGCAGTGGAAGAGATAGGTCTCTGCGGCGCAGTCGACGGCGCCGCTTTCCAAGAAGATGGTTGTGTTCTCGGACACGGTGCAGTCGATCATCATCAAGAACAGGGATTCGTAAGCGCACACGGCGCTGCCTTTCTCCGCCGAGTTGCGGGTGAAGACGCAGTCCTCCAAGGTCACGGTCACGGTCGGGGGGAAGAACAATTCATTGTAGAATACATACACCCCGCCGCCGAGGGAGATTGCCGAGTTGCCTATGAACGTACAGCCGGTCAGGACGGCCTCCTCGGTCGCCAGCCCGCCGCCGTAGCGCGAACTGTTGCCTATGAACGTGCAGTCCGTGATGGTGGAACCGTTCATCGCATACATCCCTCCGCCGTTGTTGCTTGTGTTGTCTATGAACTCACACTGTGTAACAACGGATGATCTGGACACATACACCCCGCCGCCGTTGTTGTATACGAAGTTGTCGGTAAAGCTGCAGTCCGTAATGACGGCAATGCCCCTTGAATACATCCCGCCGCCGTTGTAGAAGGTCCTGTTCTCACTGAACGTACAGCCAGTCACGGTCGCTTCGCCGAACGTATACATCCCGCCGCCGTCGCCCGAGTAATTCCCGATGAACGTGCTGTCGGTCACGGTCGCGTTGCCGAACGTATACATCCCGCCGCCGTGGTCTGTCGCTGTGTTACGGATGAATGTACAGCCGTCCAGGGTGATGTCTTGCGCTAAGTACACCCCGCCGCCGTAGTTTGCGACGTTGCCTATGAATTTGCACCCAACCAAGATGATGTTGCCGTTCGATAACACCCCGCCGCCGTAGCTTGCGGTGTTGCCCATGAGCGCGCAGTCCTTCAGAGTGATCGCGGACTCGCTTGAGTACGCATACACTCCGCCGCCGTAGGAGAATCTTTGATCATACCCGTTATTGATATTCATGCCGTAGAAGTACGCATTCCCGGTCCCGTCATACCAGAATACGCGACATGCCAAGAATGCGTCCACCGTTATCTCGGGGTTGTTGATGCCGTCCAATCTCCCGTAGATCAAAATGTTCTCAGAGAAACTGATCTCGCTGTTTATCTTGATATCGAACGCACTTGTGCCGGAAACGGTGTCGACAGCGTCAAAATACACCACGCGCAGATCGGGCAGGGGAGCGGTGTCGTAGTTTTCCGCCATATACACACAGCTTCGGAGCGACCCTGCCCCGGCGTCGTTGCTGTTAGTGACCATCCAGCTTTGAGCCGTAAGGTCGACCGCCCCGTAGAGGCAGGGCCCTCCCGCGCTCCCGCGGATGCCGCCTGCCGCATCCTTCTCAAGGCCGGAGATCACCGCTGCGCCGCCCGCGGCGCCCGGTACAGGCATTATGTAATTGTATGTTAGGGTGTTCGATCCGAACCATGCGGTGTAGTCGTTCGGACCGGTGCCCAGCCTGTTGTTGCCGGTGATCGTCCGGTTGCTGTTACCTGTCAGGCCGTCCTGCGTCATAAGGCAGTTCTGGATCGACACGGACCCCGCATGTACGTTGTATCCGGAGGATGCGGCCATCATATTGCCGGTGAACGTGCATTGGCGCAGGGTTGCGGTCCCCAATACGCGCACTATGCCTCTGTCGTTGCCGGTGATCGTGTTCGCAAAGAAGCTGGTGTTGTCGGCGGCGATGCTTCCACCGCTGGAATAAGCGATGCCGCCGGGGGAGACGTTGTTCCGGAATCCGCATCCGTCCAGAGTGATGTTCTCTGTCGCGTACACCCCGCTGCCGTCTCCGTCCGACGTATTGTCGATAAATGTGCATTCGGTCAAAGTGACTGTACTGTTCGAATATACCCCGCCGCCGTTGTTCGCCGAAGTGTTGCCCGTGAACGTGCACCCGGTCAGGGTGACCGTACCGTTCGCATATACTCCACCGCCGACAAAGGCTGTCGAGTTGCCCGTGAACGTGCACCCGACCGCGACAATGTTGCCGTACGTGCCGCACGCCCCGGCGAACAATTCCGATCGGTTATTCAGGAACACGCAGCTCTCCAACAGGATATCGCCTGTGCTCAGCACCCCGCCGCCGTTGCCGGTGACGCCGATGCCGACGGCATATCCGTTCTCGATGGTGAGGCCCTTCAGCGTCAGCGTGCCTCCGGCCGCGGTGCAGTTAAGCAGGCGGAAGGTGTCTGCCGCATCTTTTGTTATGGTCACGCCGCTTCCGCCGTCTATGGTGATGTTCTCCTGACCGAATGAGATCCCGCTTTCCAAAGTGACAGCGGTCACGCTCGGGTCGAACCTTATGACGTCGCCGTTGCTTGCGTGCTCGATCACATCGCGCAGGGAGTCGTTCCCGCTATCGTCCCCGTTCTTGACCATCAGGGCTGGCTCCGTTGGTTCGGCGTCCGAGACCGGCGCTCCGAGACATGCCGTAGCCGCCGTAATCAGCAATGCCAGGACCACCATCGCCGACAAGGCCTGTTTTCTGAATCTGTTGTCCGCTGTCAAAATATTCTCCCCTCTCTTTAATCTATATAGATGTATGTAGATGCTAAAAATATAAACCAATCGGCGCAGGCTGGGGAACGCACGCCCCCGCGGGCGGCGGTGCTCAAATTATCCCAAAATTTCCGAAAAAAGTTTTTAGGACTTTTAATGGAATATGGGGGGGAGGGTTCTGCCCCATTCCGGGAACGGACCTCGGACCTGGGGCAAAAGAAGAGGAACGGGCCGAAGCTCATTCCTTCTCAAGTTTGCTGCTGTAGAATGCCAACACCGCTCTGTACAGAAGGTACACGTCGGTCTTTGAGGTGATCTCGAACGGCGAGTGCATTGACAGCACCGGAACCCCGATATCCACAGTGTCCAAGTTATGAACGGATATGTCAGCCGCGATGGTGCCGCCGCCTCCGATGTCCACCTTCCCCAGCTCTCCGACCTGCCACGGGACCTCCGCCTCGTCCAGGATCCTCCTGAGGAAGCCCATTGTCTCCGCCGAGGCATCGTTGGTCGAATACTTCCCCCTGCTGCCGGTGTATTTGGATACAACCGGCCCGCGGTTCAGGAAGGAGCAGTTGTTCCTTTCGAACACATCTCCGAAGGCGGGGTCCACGGCGGCGTTGACGTCGCACGATAAACATACCGATCTCTTCAGCACATGGCGCGCCTGAAGCCCGTAGGCGGATACGAAGTCCTCCAAGAAATCCCTGAAGAAGAACGACCTCATGCCGGTGTTCCCGTCCGAGCCCGTTTCCTCCTTGTCGGCGAAGATGGTGACGGTGGTGAACTCCGGGTCTTTGCAGTCGAGCTCCGCCATGAAGCCGGCGAACGCGCACGCGCTGTCGTCCTGACCGTACGCCCCAACCATCGATCGGTCGAGGCCAACGTCGATCGGTTTGAACGCGGGTACGGCGCAGAGCTCCGCAGTGAGGAAATCCTTCTCGGTTATGCCGTATTTCTTGAAGAGGATGTTCATTATGTTCAGCTTCACTTTGCTGGACACCTTCTCGTCCTTGAACGGCCAGCACCCCACGAGTATGTTCAGCTGTTCCCCCTCGATGACCTCCGCCGCCGTTTTCTTCATCTGGTTCATCGCAAGGTGCGGAAGCAGGTCCGTCACGCAGAATACCGGATCGTTCTCATCCTCTCCGATGACCACCTTCACAGTCTTCCCGCTGATAAGGGAGACCACGCCGTGCAGCGACAGCGGGACGGCCGCCCACTGATACTTCTTTATTCCGCCGTAATAGTGCGTTTTGAGGTACGCCATGTCGGTGTCCTCGAAGAGCGGGTTTGGTTTGAGATCGAGCCTGGGGCTGTCGGTGTGGCTCACCCCGATCCTCAGGCCGTCCGCCACCGGCCTTTTTCCCACTGTTACCATGATGAGGGCTTTGTCCCTGTTATTCATGTAGAACTTGTTCCCCGGAGCGTATTTCTTCCCGATCTGGAACTCTTTATATCCTTTCTTTTTCAGAATAGGGACGGCATGATCAAGTACCTCCCTTTCCGTTTTGCCGCAAAGGAACCTTTTGTACTCTTCGCAGAATTCCATGGCTTTGTCGAGAAGGGACCCGTCGGTCTCCCCGAGGTTCTTGGGTCTCATCAGAAGCTTTTCCTCCAATTTCTGCCCCTCGCTCTTTTTTTCGGTCATAGTACCCTAATTCGCGGATGATTACTTGATTCTTGTGCAGGTACCCGTCAGGAAGAACGGCCGCGGTCCGGAGGGCTCATTCTGCCGTTTTTGTTGGTATTCGGATACCCGAATACCTTTTTTGAACAATATGGATTCCCACTTTCGGCCAATTCGGAGACCCCCCCGATAAATGTGAGAATAGAGCGGCAGCCGTTGGATGAGAAGCCCGGGTTCGGTGTCTTCCGACAGACGGCGAACCCGAGACCATCGGGCAAAGAGGTGTTTTTATAACAACCCGACAGCGCAATGGCCCGGTCGTCATATGCCTATGGATTGCGGGGTTGATCCTTTGGATCTTTCTCAAAGATCCGTAATATGTGATGCACGTCCGATCCACTTTACAGATCCGGTCCCTCCGGGGACCGTTAATCCCTGCCGAAAGAATATTCAACTGCTGCCTTAAATCCACACTCATAGGACAATTATCGGTCCCGCAGCGTTTGAAGGAGGGGTCATTTCTCTTTGATCTCAGACGCACATTCAGACTCTGGTACTTTCAATTCGGACATCAGTCTCGATATCCTCAGCGTCCGTATGGAGTTCAGTATCGCTATGACCGCGACGCCCACATCCGCGAACACGGCCTCCACCAGCGTGATGTATCCCAGAGCACCCAATGTCAGGAACAGCGCTTTGACGCCGAGCGCGAACACGATGTTCTCGATCGAGATCGATCTGGTCTTCTTTGCTATCTTGATAGCAATCGGCACCTTCGACGGCATGTCGTCCATTATCACTATGTCTGCGGCCTCGATCGCCGCGTCCGATCCCATGGCGCCCATTGCGATCCCGACATCGGAACGAGCCAAGGACGGGGCGTCGTTGATCCCGTCCCCCACGAATGCGACGCTCCTCCCTTCTGAAAGCAAATTTTCGACGATCCCGATCTTATCAGACGGAAGCAGTTCGGAATATACCAGGTCGATGCCGAGCGTTCCCGCTACGTACTCCCCCGCCCCCCCGATGTCGCCGGTGAGCATGGCGATATCTTTTATTCCGGCATCCTTGAGCATCGCCACCGCGCGTTTGGAGTCCTCTCTTATACGGTCGAATATCATAAAGCACCCTTTGTATCCGCCGTCGACGCTGACATACACCACCGTCCCGAATACGTCGGGCCTTTCGAACTCCACTCCGTTCCTCAGTAGGAAGGACTCGTTCCCCGCCAACACCGTGTGCCCGTCGACCTCGGCCGCCACGCCGCCGCCCGCGGTCTCTTCCGCGTTGCGGACGATCGATCCGTCTATCTCCCCGCCGTACGCTTTCTTTATGCTCGCTGCGATCGGATGGTTGGAATGGAACTCCGCATGGGCGGCCAGTCTCAGAAGGTCTCTTTCTTCTATCCCCTGCGGGATTATCCTCTCCACTTTGAAGGTCCCCTCCGTCAGCGTGCCCGTTTTATCGAACGCCACGGTGTCCACGCCCGCCAGGGCCTCTAAGTAATTGCCTCCTTTGACAAGTATCCCCATGCGAGAGGCGCCGCCTATGCCTCCGAAGAACGCCAGCGGTATCGATATGACCAATGCACAGGGGCAGGAGATCACAAGGAACGTGAGCGCTTTGTATATCCATCCTTCGAACGGATCCCCCAATATCAGCGGGGGCAAAAATGCCAGCAGGATGGCGGAAAGGACCACCGCCGGGGTGTAGTACCTGGCGAACTTCGTGACGAAATTCTCCGATCTGGATTTTGCCCCGTATGCGTCCTCTATCATGCCGATGATGCGGGAAGCGGTCGAATCGGAGTAAACGGACGTTACGCGTACGGTAAGGACGCCGTTGACGGAGATGCAGCCGCTCAGCACGGCATCCCCCGCGGAGACCCTTCTCGGAACGGACTCCCCCGTTATGGACGAGGTGTCCACCATTGATGATCCTTCGACAACTATCCCGTCGAGAGGGATCCTCTCTCCCGGCCTGATAAGGATGAGGTCGTCTATACGCACATCCTCCGGCTCCGATTCGGTCACCTCCCCCTCCTTCAGAAGATTGACGCTCTCAGGCAGGAGGTCTGTCAGCGATGAGATGGACCGCCTCGAACGGTCTACGGCGTAATCTTCGAAAAGCATGCCGACCTGATAGAAAAGCAGTATGGCGGCGCCTTCCGGCGCCTCCCCTATGGCAAAAGCGCCCAGGGACGCCACGGTCATCAGGAAATTCTCATCAAAAGGCTGCCTGTGGTAGACCGCTTTGAGAAAACGCACGAACACGGGATATCCGACCGCGACGTATGACGAAGCGAAGACGATCAGCCTGACCGTCTCATCAATATCCGCAAGTATACCTATTCCCAGCAGTATGCCGGAGACAACGATCCGTATGATCGCGACCGATCCGAACAATCTTACACCTTTCTCAGTTTGACGTCCGATTCGATCTTCTTTACGGCGAGTTCAATCTTCGGCTCGATCTCGGACATTTTCGACTCATCGGCCTCCACTGTCAGCCGCTGGGTCATGAAAACTATCTTCGCCGACGCAACGCCGTCTATCTTGCTTATTGCGGTCTCCATCTTCGCCGCGCATGAGGCGCAGCCGAGGTTCTCCAATCTGTATACAGTTCTCATCTTCATTCCCTCATATGTTCCAGCGTAATATCCAAGAGCGTTCTGACGTGATGGTCGTCCAGTGAGTAGTAGATGTTCCTGCCGTCCCTTCTCGTTTTTACAAGGTGCGCCTGTCTGAGCGTTTTCAGCTGGTGCGACACCGCCGACACCGACATGCCAAGGATATCGGATATGCAGCAGACGCAGATGTCCCCGTCCTTCATCGTCCATAGTATCTTCAGACGGGTGGGATCGGAAAGGACCTTGAATAGTTCCGACATCTCGTGTGCGGTGTTCTCGTCCGGCATGCGGAGGCCGACATCCTTCAGGATCTTGTCGTGTTCCTCTCTGCGGTGGTCGTTGTTGTTCGTCAATGGAATCACCATATTTGAATATTTGAGCAATTATTCAAATATCGTTCTGAGATATAAAAGTTTCTAATCTTTTCCATATAAGGATCCTCTCCGCACCATCCGCAAAAAGTCTCACCGCGGAATGCTTATCCGTCGATATCCCGGGCATACTTTATTTACCAGCAATCCCAATCCCCGGGCTGTGACGCGATGAACGCAGGTTTGGGAACATTGACAAAAATGCAACCAGTGCTGATAATCGTCGCGGCATTGGCGGGGATCGCCCTCGGGCAGATAGCGTTCGTATCGGAGAATACCTCCCGGCTGATAGAGCCTTTTCTGATGGTGCTTCTTTTCGTCATCTTTCTGAAAGTGGATATAAGGGAGATCGGGCGGTCCTTCAGGAATGTTCGCTTTTCGTCCGCATCGGTGATGATAAACTTCGTCTGGACGCCATTTTTTGCGGTCTTGCTGGGATACGCGTTCCTCGGCGGTTCCGCGGACATGACGATAGGGTTCCTGATGCTGCTGGCGACGCCCTGCACGGACTGGTATCTGGTGTTCACCGGCCTTTCCAAAGGGAACGTCTCTCTGAGCACGTCGATACTGCCGCTGAACCTCGTTCTGCAAGTTCTGCTGCTCCCTGTGTATCTCTTCCTGTTCCTGGGTACCGGATCCTCCTTCGAGATCGGTTCGATACTGGTCAGCATATTCGTCGTGCTTGTGATACCGTTCGTCGCGGCGAATGTGATAAAGGTCGTGATAAAGGCCAAAGGCAGGAAGGATTCGATGGATGCGGTACTGGAAAAGCACGGGGACAATGTGCAGTTGGCATTCCTGTGCCTGGCGGTCTTGGCGATGTTCGCCGCCTTCGGCAGCCTGATCACTGAGGATCCAATGGTGCTGGTGCAGATGCTCATTCCGCTGGGGATATTCTTTATCGTCAATTTCTTTATCTCAAGAGCGGTCGGAAAAGCACTCGGGTTCGCTTTCGACGATATAACTTCGCTTACCTTCACAACCATGGCAAGGAACTCCCCTCTTGCTTTGGCGATAGCCGTGGCGGCGTTCCCCGGGGCTCCGCTGATCGCCCTGGTGTTGGTGGTCGGTCCGCTGATAGAACTGCCGATCCTTTCCCTGACGTCGGCTGCCGTCCTGAGGATGAGGGAGAAGAGGGCAACTTCGGGGTGACGTGTTCCGATCGCGCACGCCGCGGGCAGGTCGCGGATCCGGCGCGTACGCGCCTTTCATAAAGAGAGAGAAGATAGTTTGCGGCAGGGTCCCCCGCCTGATTATTTTTGGATCACTTATGCGGGGATGCTGAATGGTCCTCGTGCGTATGCTTGTACATGCGTTTGTACGCCCAGGATATGAGCGGAGGCGCTATCATGGTCGTTGCAAGCGTCATCAGTATGATGGAGGTGAACATCTGGTCTGAGAACACCCCCAGCGTAAGGCCGATACTGGCGACGATTATCCCCACCTCCCCCCTGGGTATCATGCTCACTCCGATGAGCGTCGAGGAGTCCTTCGACAACTTCCCTTTCCTTGCGCCCAGGTACCCGCTTATGAACTTCGTGAACACGGCGACTGCGATCAGAGCAACGAGCAGAGGCAGCAGCCCCAGTTCGAAGGCGTCGAACTTGACCATCATTCCCACATATATGAAGAAGAACGGAAGCATGAACGACGTCACTGTATTGAAGTTCTCTTCGCAAGGAACAGTATCTTTGAACTCGGCGAACAGCATTCCCGCCAGGAACGCGCCTATTATTCCGGCCAGGCCGACGGTGGTCGACAAGGCGGCCATTCCCAGACAGACAAGGACGGCCAGCCCGAGCACGCTTAACTCCGAGGGATGCGACCTTATCTCGTGGAACTCCGAGACGCTGCTGCCTATGGCTATCTCCCCGTGCAGGTCGGCGTGCTTGTATCTCTCTATCATCCTGTGCTTCCTGCGGTCCGCCATCTTCCTTATGCGGGAGATCAGTCCGAACGCGAAGACCAGGAACACGACGACGATGATCGTGTTGACCGCTATCGACGTCATGTCGGTCCCCGGCGCGACGATCCCGCTGATCATCGCAAGCAGCGACAGACAAAGTATGTCGTCTATGACCGCCGCGCCGATGATTATCTTCGCTTCTCTGCTGCTCATCGCGTTGAGGCCTCTGAGCACCTCGATCGCTATCCCGGTGCTCATCGCGAACATCGCCGTACCCACGAGCAAAGCAAGATTCACGTTGTTCGGGTCGTACGCCAGCATGAGCGCGAAACCCCCCAGCAGAGGCATAGCTATGCCCAGCAAAGCTACGTACAGAGCGGTCTTGCCGACCTTCATGAGGTCGCTGAACTTTGTCTCTAGACCCACCATGAACAGCAAGAATATCACTCCGAGTTCGCCCATCACGTGCAGGAAGTGGCTTTCGTCGTGCATGAACTCGTTGGGATCGAAGTGCAATAGGCCGCCGGCGTCTGGGAAGAACAGGACGAGGTTGATGAAGATCACTCCCGCGAGTATCTCCCCGATCAGAGAAGGCATCTTCAGCCGCTCGAATATGCTTCCGAGGAGCTTTGCGGCCAGCAGCAGGATGAATATCTGAATAATGATGTATCCGATCGCTTCCATTTTTGCATCTCCTGTCCCCCGCTAACTTCAAGCAATCGGACCCAGAGTCCATACCGCAATCTGTTGTCAGACAGTATCCGGTGCGGATAAGCGTTCATCATTCTTAAAAAGTGGGGATGGCCGATGATACGGCCTCTCCGCGGCTTATTCGTCGGCCGTCACGGAAGCTGTTCTTTAGAGGAGAGCTCTTCCATTTTGTGTCTTATCTTCGACATTGCCTGTTCCATTACGGTCAGTTCCTCGTCGGTAAGATCCTCCAATATCAGCTCGAAAAGATCGCTGAACGCCCGGATGGCAGCCTTTCTTGCTTTTGTTCCCTTTGCGGTCAGCACCACGGAGTGTTCCTTCCCCGACTCCGCCGTGTTGATAACGAATCCGTTGTCGAGAAGATGCTTGACGGCCCTGGTGGTGAGGGATTTGTGCACCCCCATCTTTTCGGTCATATCCTTCAGGGACATCCCGCCGTCCGTATCGAGCACCAGAAGGAAGACGATCTGGCTTTCGGTAAGGCCGGTATCGCCGACGCGTTCGGTGATGAATCTGCTGAAGAAGGACTTGAACGGCTGCGGATGCATGTCGAGCAGTCTCTCGACGAAGGCCTTCGAACGCGTCGCATCTCCCGAACCCATATTCATTGGAGAAACATATGGGTTTATTAAAGTTGACAAATAAACCGAGGCAGCGTATCAGCCATCGGGAGATCGGTGAAAGGATAGCTGAATCGAAGACAATAAACGAAATATTTTCTTTAAACTGGTTCTGGTTTATATATGTTCAGGTACTTACAACTGTTCTCTTAAATGAGTCCTGATTTATATAGAACGATGTAATAGTATCTATCAGTGATATCTATGAAGAAAGTGGTATCTGAATTCACAGAAGAACTGGCAGCCAACGGCGGATCTAGCGCAGAGTTGTGCTTCCAGTGCGGTACGTGTACGCTGAAATGCCCGTCTGCCAGGATGATGACATCGCTGCGACCGGCAAATCTCATGAGGGCATCCCTGCTCGGATTGAAAGACGAAGCGATAAACGGCGACGCCCTATGGCAGTGCACCACATGCTACACATGCGTTGAGTGGTGCCCGTGCAACGTTCAGGTCGTTGACGTCATTACTGCGCTGAGGAACATGGCGGTCGCCAACGGAGATCTGTACGAAAACCATAAAAAGGTTGCCCAGAGCTTGATAAAGAACGGTCACACGGTCGAAAACAACGACAAGATCAAAGGGCTTAGGAAGAACCTCGGGCTTTCGGAGAACCCCGAGACAGTGATGGACAATGCGGCGGCGAAGGCAGACTTCGACAAAGTACTCAACCTGACAAAATTTACCGAGTTGGTGAATGAATGAAAAAATATGCATTTTTCCTAGGATGTATCGCGCCTCTCAGGTACCCCGGTATCGAGAAGTCGACGAGAGAGGTGTTCAAGGCACTCGGAGTTGAACTGGTGGATCTGAAGGACGCAAACTGCTGCCCCGCCCCCGGTGTGATTAAATCGTTCAGCAAAGCGACATGGTTGGCCGCGGCCGCGAGGAACCTCGCTCTCGCCGAGAAGGCCGGATTGGACATCGTAACTGTGTGTAACGGCTGCTACGGCTCATTGTTCGACGCCGCCCACGAGCTGCATGAGAACAAAGAAATGCTGGAGGAAGTGAACAAGATCCTCGCCGAAATAGGATTGAAATACAGCGGCGAAACCAAAGTAAGGCATTTTGCCGAGGTACTGTATAAAGAGGTCGGCATCGAGAAGATCAAAAAAGCGGTAAAGAAACCCGCCGAATACAACGTGGCGGCGTTCTACGGATGCCACTTCCTGAAACCAAGTAAATTGAAACAACTCGACGATTCGGAGAACCCGAAGATCCTGGACGAGCTGATCGAGGCCGTGGGCGCTAAAAGCGCGCTCCGTAAACAAAAGGCCAAGACCATATGCTGCGGCGCCGGGGGAGGCCTCAGATCGCAGTTCGGAGAGACGGCGCTGAAGTTCACCAAAACGAACCTGGAGATCATGAAGAACGCCAGCGCCGAGATGATAGTGGACGTGTGTCCGTTCTGTCATCTTCAGTTCGACGCAGGCCAGAAGGACAGCGGATTCGCAATCCCCGTGCTCCACCTGTCGCAGCTTTACGGCATAGCGATGGGGATGGATTCGAAGGACCTCGGCATAAACGCGCACATCACGCCGGTTAAACTTTAAGGAACAATAAAAATAACGTTAAATAAGGAATAAATAAAATAAGGAGGACATATTATGACGAAACGGTCTAACAATAAGATATGCAAGAGCGCAGACAAGGAACTTGAGAACTTCATCATTGATCTGCCGGTGAACACGGCGTTCCACCGCGTGGACACCCAGATAATGAAATGCGAATTCGGCCTGCGGGGTATCTGCTGCAAACTTTGCGCGAACGGCCCCTGCCGTATAACCCAGGACGCCCCGAAAGGAGTCTGCGGCGCGACCGCCGACGTGATCGCGGCGCGTAATTTCCTGCGCGCGGTCGCGGCAGGTTCGGGATGTTACATACACATCGTAGAGAACGCTGCCAGGAATCTCAAGAGCATCGCTCTCGCCAAAGGCGAGCTTAAAGGGAAGAAGACATTGGATCGCCTCTGCGTCAAGTTCGGCATAAAAGGCACCGACGATTACGACAAGGCCGTCAAGGTGGCGGACGCGGTGCTCAACGATCTCTACAAACCGGAATTCGAGAAAATGGTGCTTACGGAAAAGATGGCGTACGCTCCCCGCTATAAGCGCTGGGAAGAGCTCGGCATACTGCCCGGAGGGGCCAAATCCGAAGTGTTCTCCGGCACGGTGAAGACCTCGACGAATTTGAACTCTGATCCAGTACACATGCTGCTCCACTGCCTCAAACTCGGCATCTCGACAGGTCTCTTCGGTCTCACGCTGACCAACCTGCTGAACGACGTGGTCATCGGCGAACCCGAGCTCCGTATGGCGCCGGTGGGACTCCGCGTGATCGATCCGGATTACATAAACATCATGATCACCGGGCACCAGCACTCAAGGTTCTCATATCTGCAGGACCGCCTGATCCAGCCCGACGTCGTAAAGAAGGCCCAGGCCGCCGGGGCGAAGGGCTTCAAGATCGTCGGCTGCACCTGCGTAGGTCAGGACATGCAGCTCCGCGGCGCTCATTGCACCAAGATATTTGACGGACACGCAGGCAACAACTTCACCAGCGAGGCGATCCTGGCCACAGGCGCCATAGACGCGGTCATATCGGAGTTCAACTGCACCCTTCCGGGCATCGAGCCGATCTGCGACGAACTCAAGATAAAACAGATCTGCGTGGACCCGATCGCAAAGAAAGCGAACGCCATACTGAAAGAGTTCACATACGAAACGCGCGTGGACGTCGTCAACGACATAATCGAGGAGATCATATCCTCTTACAAGTCAAGACGTAACTCCGTGCCGATGAAACTGCTCCCCGAGCACGGCAACGGAAATTCCCTTACGGGAGTGAGCGAGGTCTCGCTGAAGGCCTTCCTGGGCGACTCGTGGAAGCCGCTGATCGATCTGATAGCCGCGGGCACGATAAAGGGACTCGCAGGAGTCGTCGGCTGCTCCAACCTCATGCTGGGCGGCCATGACGTGCTGACGGTCGAACTGACCAAAGAACTGATCAAGAAGGACATATTGGTCCTCACTGCCGGCTGTTCATCCGGCGGTATCGAGAACTGCGGCCTGATGAGGCCGGAAGCGGCGGAGCTGGCTGGACCCGGCCTCAAAGCCGTATGTAAGCAGCTCGGCATACCTCCGGTGCTGAACTTCGGCCCGTGTCTCGCAATCGGAAGGCTGGAGATAGTCGCCACCGAGGTCGCAGAAGCGCTCGGCGTGGACATGCCGCAGCTTCCGCTCGTGTTGTCCGCTGCTCAGTGGCTTGAGGAACAGGCGCTGGCAGACGGCGCGTTCGGACTCGCGCTCGGTCTCCCCCTGCACCTGGGCCTCCCGCCGTTCGTCACCGGCAGCGAGCTGATCGTAAAGGTACTCTTCGAGGACATGAAGGCCCTGACCGGAGGATACGTGATCGTCAACGACGACGCCGTCGAATCTGCCAACATATTCGAGGAGATCATCATCCAGAAACGCAAAGCGCTTAATCTGCCGTAAAACGGCGGATTCAGACGAAAAAGAAACCTATTCAGGCCGAATGGCGGCGGGTCGTCACCGATCCGCCGCCATTCGGCTAAAACAAAACAACTTAGAATCTTAACTCCCCCAAACGGGGAACACACTCTTTTTGACTTTGCGCCAGGCTCTTCCAACTTTTAATGGAATATGAAAAGTGCGGACGCCGGGATTCGAACCCGAGTTCTAACCTTGGCAAGGTCAAGTGATAACCAGCTACACTACGTCCACGGTGTTCCCTTGCAACCTATTTTTCAGATATAAACCTATTGCCAATCTTGCTGACAGGAGATCATAGCTGATGTATCTCCGACAACGTGTTTCAATATCTTCAGGACCAGTTCGCTCCCGCAGTAAGGCTGCTCTTCTGATCGGGGAGGGCTGATTGCCCGTTCAGTCTGGATAACGCTGTCTGGACCTGGATAGGAGACGCTGCCGACCATTGGCGGTCAGGGACTCATATCGACAAGGTTTTCGAACAATTCACGAATTTTCGGCACTCTGTAAGACAACTGACGCCATAAAAGATATAGGTCCACATTCTCATATCCGTGTGCAACGAAGTTTCAGTATCTTCTCAGGCAGTCTCAATCTATCTCCGGATGGCTGCTCACTATTTCTAACGATATTTTTTTGGAGTTCTCGCCGATGTAGGCTAAATCAAGGGCACAACCTTTTTGATATATTGGGCGCTTCGTGAACTCCTCTTCGTCGTTATCTAGCTCGGCCAAGGCATTTTCTATTGCATAGCAGTGCTCAAGAACAAGCTGAATGCAACTCTGGTCTTCTCACGCGGTTCTTGAGTATACAATAATGCCATCTCTCCTTATGTTCTGCATAAGCCTGGAATCGGACCTTACTCCTCCTAGCGTGATCACGTCCACTTCGGTTTTCATTGCATCTTCCGTCTCCCTCACAAAGTGAGCAAGATCGTCGTAGTCTCTTATGCGTCTAGCATCGACACAGAAGTCATAGTCACTGTCATCATCGTCATCGCCTCTGGCTGCCGAACCAAAGAATACAATGCTGTCTACGCCCTGCCTTTGTCCTAACGCAGACAACCCAAACCGATAGCCGGAAGATGAACCCCTTTGACCGGAGAGGGGCCGGCTTGCCGGTCTCACATCTTGCGCTGACCTTGATACAGTGAGTTCGTCTGATATACCGGCTCGCAGGTGACGTTCAGCCCGAGCCTCCTGAGGATCGAGTCGTCCACCGACGAAAGTATCACCGAGGAATGCATCTCGCACCCTCTCAGCTTCGGGATCTGTTCGAGCGCGGCCTTAGCCACCGGATCGGTCTGAGCGGATATCGACAACGCGATCAGCATCTCGTCGACATGGAGCGTTGTGTTGGTGAAACCGAGATTCTTTGTTTTGAGCTCCTGTATCGGCTTTAGTATGTCCGGGGAGATGAGCAGGACGCCGTCGTCAATGCCGGCGACGGTCTTGACCGCGTTCAGAATTGCCGCGGAGCTGGCCCCCAGCAGCGCGGAGGTCTTCCCGGTTATTATCGTGCCGTCCTCCAGCTCTATGCCCGACACCGGCAGGTCGAGGGACCCAGCCCTCGCCGTCACTGCGGGTATTATGCCGCGCTCGGCGGAGGTTATGCCTGCGTTCTTCATGAGGAACTCCATCTTGGACACCATCTCGTCGGACGCCGCGCCCTGTTTCCTGTTCTTCAGGATATCGTAATAGCGTCTTATCACCTCTAACCTGGACGCTCTCGACGCGGCCTCGCCGTCGGTTATGCAGTATCCGGCCATGTTGACGCCCATGTCGGTCGGCGACTTATACGGGGACTCGCCCAGTATCTTCTCCAGCATCGAGTTCAGCACCGGGAAGATCTCTATGTCCCGGTTATAATTGACGGCGCTTTCCCCGTACGCTTCGAGATGGAACGGGTCGATCATGTTAACATCCCCAAGATCGACGGTCGCCGCTTCGTAAGCAAGGTTGATCGGATGTTTTATAGGCATGTTCCAGATGGGGAACGTTTCGAACTTGGCGTACCCGGCGGGGACGCCCCTTTTGTTCTCATTGTAAAGCTGCGAGAGACACACGGCCATCTTGCCGCTTCCCGGGCCGGGGGCGGTGACGACGATCAGCGGCCTGCTGGTCTTTACGAACTCATCCTTCCCGTATCCGTTCTCGCTCACGATGTTCTCGACGTCCAGCGGATATCCTTCTATGGGATAATGCCTGTACACCCTGATGCCCAGGTTCTTCAGCTTCTTTCCGAACGCGTCTGCGGCAGGCTGAGAGGAATAGTGTGTCATCACCACGCTTTCGACGAACATCCCCCTTTCCCTGAAAGAATCGATCAGTCTGAGCACTTCCATATCATAAGTTATCCCCAGATCCCCCCTTATCTTGTTCTTCACGATGTCGTTCGCGTTCACCGCTATTATGGCCTCGACGCTGTCCTTGATCTGCATCAGCATCTCGATCTTGCTGTCCGGCCTGAAACCGGGAAGCACTCTGGACGCATGGTAATCGTCGAACAGCTTCCCGCCGAACTCAAGGTACAGCTTCCCGCCGAACCTGTTGATCCTTTCTATGATGTTCTCGGACTGCACTCGCACGTACTTCTCGTTGTCGAACCCGGTCTTCATGTTAACGGGGTCATAGAGAGCCTTAGCTTCTAAAAAAGCTATCTGATTCCGCGACCCTATGTTCAACTTCGCGAGCCCGCGAAGTTGAACCGGTCTTTTTGTCCTTAGGTAAGTATATATTGCGATTCGGGATTAGTAACACTGAAACAGAGGTGTCTGCGTAAAAGTCGCAGGCGGTTCGATTCAGATCAGTGATGTATAAATGATCTCTAATTTCACAGATTTAGGTATTTCAGAGGACATCGCCAAGGCGATGGACGATATGGGATGGGAAGAACCCACCCCGATACAGACAGCAACTGTACCGTTGGGCCTGAACGGCACAGATATGTTCGGCCAGGCCCAGACCGGGACCGGGAAGACGGGAGCGTTCGGCTCCATAATCCTTATGAGGACCGAGCCGGGCCAGAGACTTCCTTCGGCGATAGTCCTTGTTCCGACAAGGGAACTCGCCAACCAGATAGAGGATCAGCTCACCAGCATATCCAAGTACACCGGCCACGAGACCGTCCCCATATATGGCGGAGCGAGTATCGAAGGGCAGATCAAAAGGTTAGAGAAAGGCGCGGACGTCATAGCCGGCACCCCCGGAAGGGTGAAGGACATGATCAACAGGGGCATCCTCAACCTCGGCAAGATAAAGATATTGGTCCTCGACGAGGCCGACCGGATGCTGGACATGGGGTTCATTGAGGATATCGAGTACATCCTCTCGGCGATGCCTAGGGACAGGCAGACGATGCTGTTCTCGGCCACCATGTCGGAGGACGTGAAACGTCTGGCGAGCGATTATATGATCAAGCCGAAGGAGATCAGCGTCTCCCAGGACGAGGTGGTCCTGGACCTCACCAAGCAATATTACATATCCGTGGGAAGAAGGAACAAATCCTGGGCGCTCACAAGGATATTAGATATAGATAAGCCGAAGGCGATAATATTCTGCCAGACCAAGAGGATGGTGGACATCCTTGATCAAAGACTCACCGAGCACGGCTATAAGATAAAAGCGATCCACGGAGATATGCCGCAGCCCAAGAGAGAGAAGGTGCTCAAGGATTTCAGAGAGGATAAGATACAGATCCTGATCGCGACGGACGTGGCGGCAAGAGGATTGGACATCGACGATATCTCGTATGTGATCAACTACGACATGCCGGAGGAGGTCGAGACGTACATCCACAGAATCGGACGCACCGGAAGGGCCGGGAAGGAAGGAGTGGCCATAGCCTTCGTGACGTCGGAAGAGGAGCACCTCGTCAGGGAGTTCGAGCTTAGGACAGAGATGAGCATAGAGAAAAGAGAGGTCCCGGAGGCCGAAGAGGGGACCAGGGACACGATCCGAAGGGTGGTGGATTACGACCAGCTCTCGGACGTGTACGGGATGGTGAGGTTCAATGTTAATCTAGGCAAGAACGACGGCCTCGGGAAGGTCGGTCTTGCGGAGCACATTATAAGGACGGCGAAGATCAGGGACTTCGCGATCGGGAAGATGGACATCGGCCCCGACTCGTCAATCGTGGAAGTGCACAAGGACTTTGGCAACAGGATGCTGATGGACCTCCCCAAAGCAAGATACAAGGGGAAGAAGGTAACGGTGAGAGTGTCGCAGGATTGATCTCAGATCTCCAGCACTATCAGCGTGCTCCCAAGCTGTATCGTCTCGACGGCCTTGCCGCCGAGCGTAAGCTTCTTCTCCATTTCCAGGAACTCTGACGGAAGAATAATTCTCTCTCCGCCGATCTCCAGCTCAAGCCCCTCAGGCGTCATCTTTTTCAGAGCGTCCTCCGGGGATAGAGCGGAAAGAGTGGCGGCGATGGCCTTCGCCTGTCCTTTGAACACCGGACCGAGTTTGGAATGGATCGGCTTTATTCCCGCGACGACCTCTTTCAGGTCGGCCTCTTTTGAGAAAACGAGCTCTTTGATCTTGGACGTCTCGACGATGTCCCGGTGCCCCTTTTCAAGCGCGGGAGCGCCGCCTATCACTTCCACCTTCGACAATTCCGCGTTAAGGGGCATCTTCTTCTCGGATTTCCACGCTCTTATCGCGGACGTTACGGCGATGATGGACTCTCCGGTCTCGACTGCATCCCCGTCGACGAAGAGGGGGGATGGCCATTCCGTTATGTGGATGCTCTTCTTCCCTTCGTAAGCGGCGAAATGCTCCTGATAGATGTCCTCGGTGACATGGGGCATCACGGGGGCGACCATCTTCACGCATCCTAGGAAGACGTTGTATAGCGTATATTTCACGGCGGGGTCGTTCCTGGCCTTCACCATCTCGACGTAATTATCGGCTAGGTCGTGCCAGATGAACCCTTCGACCTCCTTCATAGCCTTATCGAACTGATACTCGTCGAGGTATCCAGTCGCGGCCTTGACCGTCTGGGAATAGCGGCTTATTATCCATTTGTCGGATTCCCTCAGTTCTCCCGGTTCTTTGGGCATCCCGTCGAAGAACCTTCCGACAAATTGTCCGATGTTGAATATCTTGTTGGACAGCTTCTTCCCTCTGGTCACGTCCGGCTCTCTGAACGCATGGTCCGTGCCGAGGGAACAGGACGCCGCGAAATATCTGAGGGCGTCCGCGCCGTAGCTCTCCAAGATGGGGATGGGGTCGATGACGTTCCCCACGGACGAATGCATCGGCGTCCCGTCGGGCGCCATTATGAACCCGTGTATCATTATATCGTCCCAGGGGCGGGACTGTTTCATCTGCTCCGACCTGAGTATGGAGTAGAAGGCCCAAGTTCTGATGATATCGTGTGACTGGGGCCTCATGCTCATGGGGAAGAACTTCTTGTGAAGCTCGTCGTCCCTTTTCCAGAACGTGTTATAGAGGCAGGAGCCGGAGGAGTCCATCCAGGTGTCGAAGACATCCGTGCATCCGATAAGCCCGCCGCCGCACTTCGGGCATTTCTCCACGGGGGGAGAATCGAGCGTGGGGTCTACGTAGCACTGCTCTTCGGTCGCGCAGACGGCCTCCCCGCAATCCTCGCATTCCCAGACCGGGACCGGAGTAGCGAATATGCGCTGTCTGCTCAGCACCCAGTCCCACTCAAGGGAATCGATCCAGTCCCTGAGCCTGACCTTCATGAATTCGGGGTACCATCTTATCTCGTCGGCTCTTTGGTGAACCTGTTTTTTCAGCTCGAGCGTTTTAAGGAACCACTGCGGGACCTGGAGATACTCTATGGGCGCGCCGCACCTCCAGCAGACCGAGACCTGCTGCGGGGCATCCTCCTGTTTGACAAGAGCGCCAATGTCTCTAAGGTCGGAGATGATCGACGCTCTCGCGTCCTTAACGCTCATTCCGGCATACTTTCCGGCGAGACCGGTCATCTTTCCGCTCTCGTCGATCCCTTTCTCCATTTCCAGACGATATTTCATGACCCATTCAAGATCGTCTTTATCTCCGATGGTGCATATCATCACGTTCCCGGTCCCGTATCCCGGGTCCACTTTCGGATCGGCTATGACCTTGATCCTGCGCCCGTAGATGGGCGTGATCAGCTCTTTTCCGACAAGGTGTCTCTTTTCTTCATCGTCCGGGTGCACCGCAACCACCTTGCAGGTGCAGATAAGCTCTGGCCTGGTGGTCGCGATCATCGCGTGGTCGTCCGTTCCGTCTATCCCGAATTTGACGTAGTTCAGTTTCGTGGTGTTGTCCTTATGGTCCACTTCGGCGTCCGCCAGGGCGGTCATGCATCTCGGGCACCAGTTGACAGGGAAGTCCCCCTTGTAAACGAGACCTTTCCTGAACAGCTCGACGAAGGATAGCTGAGTGATCCGCCTGTAATAAGGGGCGTCCGTCTGGTAGTAGATGCTGGGGTCCATGCTCTCCCCCATTATTTCGAAATGGTGCGTCATCTCGTCGATGAAGCCGTTGGCGTACTCGCTGCATAATTTCCTGTACTCCTCACGGGGGAGGTCTAGCTTCGTTATTTTGTGCTTCTTCTCCACCTTCACCTCGATAGGCGTTCCGTTAACGTCGAAACAGAGGGGGAAGAACACGTTGTATCCTCTCATCCTCTTGTATCTGGCGGCGAAGTCTATGAGGGAGTATCCCGTGGCGTGCCCCAGGTGAAGGGGCCCGGACGTGTATCTCGGCGGGTTGTCGATGCTGTACGCGGGCTTGTCCGAACTGGGATCGAAACGGTAGATCTCCTCGTCCTTCCACATCTTCTGCCAGCGCTTTTCGACCGAAACTGAATCATACTGCGACATTTGAACAGACGGTTATCGGAATGATATAAAAAAAGGTTATGAGAAAAGGGTTGGGAAAATATTTGGGTTCACTTCTTCCTTTTGCGGAAAGTGACATTGGAATCCTTCATTCCGATGACCTGATGCCCCATCTTCTTCATGAGATCGTTGTTGGCTTTCACAAGATCCCAGCCCACCTCCTTCAGGTCTATCACCGTTCCGTGTATGAAGAGCCTCGCCGTCAGGCTGTATTTCTTCCGGTCCCCGCCCTCGTTGTATCTGGCTATGTGTATGCTCAGGGATTCCGGCTTGTATATCTTGGAGATCCTGGCCATTTCGGCCTCGATGTCGGCGTACATGGCGTCGGCGTAGAATTTGTCCTCTTCGTCGAGTCCGCTTATCTGCACGAATAGGGCATCCCTCTCCCTGCACGCCGATATCAGTTCCACGATGTCGTATTCGGTGAGCATTCCCACCAGCTCTTTCCCCTCCACCACCGGCAGGGTCGATATTCCGCGTTCCTCCATCACCGACACCGCCGTGCCGACCGTGTCGTCCCACTCGACGGTCCTGATGGCGCCGGTGCAGACGCTCTCTATGGTTATCTGCGCCTTCGAACTCTTCTTGAAATCGCCGAAGCTCTTCGAGTCGGTCTTCCAGTGGGTGTCGATGATCTCTTTCATTCCCACTATCCCCACCGGGACCATGTTGCTGTTCACCACCGGGACGGTCCTGATGTCCAGGCTCCTCATTATCTCCAGGGCGTCGTCCAGCATGCCGTCGTCCTTTACATATTCGACCGGAGTGGTCATTATCTCCCAGACCTTGATGTCTTTGAGTATCTTCATCCCAGCCGCGACCTTGGTGAGGCCGCCTCTCGATACCATGCCGATGACCTTCTTTCCGTTCAGCACCGCCAGCTGCCTGCAGTTGTTGGCGATGACGTGCTCGGCTATCTTCGTTATATCTGTTTCGAGGGAAACGGTCGGAAGGTTGCGCACAAGGTTCTTCACTTTAGTATCGGGCGTGACGCTTCCTTTCCTTAATATCGAGCCGTAACTGACCATGCCCGCATAGTTCCCGCTCTCTACGATCGGTATCTCTTGGAAGCCCGAATCCCTCATCGTTGAGAGAGCCTCCGAGACCCGGTCCTCTGGGCCGACGGTGGGGAAATCCGACGTCATGATGTCACGAACGGTTATCCCACTCAGCTGCGATCTCAAAATTGATAATTTTTTCAGGTCCTCTAGGTCTTCTACCCCCATCAATTCACCGTTTGTTAATCGGAGTGCCGCCGATATAAAGATTGTTTATGTTATCCTGCTGAAACGCCGAAAAAGACGAGGGGGATCCACAGAGGATATGAAAAAATATGCCGGGTCCGTTTTTGACGGTGTTCTCGGCAAGGTATTATATACAGATGATTCAAAGGCTATCGAACTGTCTGCCCGAGAGCAGCAGTCTCAGTATGTCCGGTACGGAATCCGCAGGTATCCTTTTCTGCGCGGCGGTGTCGCGGTCCCTTATGGTCACGGTGCCTTTGAGCGGCCCGTCAAGGGACTCGTAATCGACGGTTATGCACCACGGGGTCCCCACTTCGTCCATCCTCGCATACCTTCTGCCTATGGTCCCGGAACCGTCGTAATAGGCCTCCGTGGACGGGGAATGCACTTTTTTATAGATGTCCATGGCGAGCGCATCCATACCGTCCTTCTCCATGAGCGGGAATATGCCAGCCTTTATGGGGGCCACTTCCGGCGCCAGTCTAAGGACGGTGTAGTCGTTCTCCTTGTCATATGCGAAAGAATGCTCAAGCACCGAGTAGAAGATCCTGTCCAGCCCGTGGGATGGTTCTATCACATGGGGAACCACCCTTTCTCCGGACACTTTCTCCCGTACCTTAACGACCTCGAAGAACTCGCCGTCGAGCACGATCTCGTTGTCCTCAAGGTCCAGAGCGAGCTTTCCGTCCCTGACGTCCGACGGGAGCTTCGTCTCCATGATCTCCGCGATCGCTTTGGCCTTCTCCTTGAACTTCGGGCCGAGGGCCTTGTGCTTCGCTTTGACCTTGTCGATCTCCATCTCCTTCGGCTCGTCGAACTTCTTGAAGTGGGTGAGGTCTGTGCCCGAGAATTCAGCGTGCCTCGACAGGTCCCAGCAGCCCCTGTCGGCTATGCCCGTTATCTCTATCCACCCGTAGGAAAGGAGGACCTCTGCGTCCCAGCAGTCCATGGCGTAATGCGCCATCTCGTCGCGGAGATGCTGCCTGAACCTCAGCCTTTTCGGATCTATTCCCAACCTTGTCAGGAACTGCTGCGTGGTGTACACGAAATATGCCAGCACCTTATTGGCGATGATCCCTTTCTCAACGGCTTCGCCCACCGTCATCGTCACGGTCTCCGTGCCGGTGTTGGGGACCAGCGTTATCGGATCGTTCTCTATCTCGGGGAACCTGATCCAGCCTTTGTCGGCGGGATCGACGAAGAGTTCGACCTCCATCATGTTGAACTCCCTCATCCTTATCATCCCCTGCCGGGGGGCGATCTCGTTCCTGTAGCCTCTCCCCGTCTGTATCACGCCGAGAGGAAGCTTCTCCCTGTTGTATCTGTAAAGGTTCAGATAATTGACGAATATCCCCTGCGCCGTCTCCGGCCTGAGGTATCCCACTCTTGAGGATCCCGGCCCGATGGCGGTCTTGAACATAAGGTTGAACTCCTCCACCGGACCCAGGTCTCCGCCGCATTCCGGGCATTTCACCTTGAACTTCACGAAAGCTTCGTCCAGTTCCTTCGGAGTAAGCACGTCGGGGTTGTCGAAGAACTCTTTGACAAGGTGGTCCGCCCTGGAAGCGGCCTCGCATCCTTTGCAATATGTGACGAGGTCGGCGAACTCGTCAACGTGACCGGACGCTTTGAAGACCTCCCGGGGGTTGACGGTCTCCGAATCGATCTCGATGAAGCCCTCCCTTCCCCTGTATATGTCCCTCCAGACCTCGACGATGTTGTTCCTCATGTTCGAGCCGAGAGGCCCGTAGTCGTACATCCCCGCCACCCCCCCGTATAACTCAAAGGAGGGCCAGACGAACCCTCTGCGTCTGCAGAGGGAAAAAAGATCGCCGCCGGAATCATTGCTCATTGGAATTACCTGTCAGTGCGCACAGTACGTCCACGTCGTAGATCATGCCGACCAGTTCGTCCTTGGTCCCGTGCACGGGAAGCTGCCCGAAGTCGTTCTGCGTCATGATGCGGGCAACGTCGTTCAAAGGCGTCTTCTTGAACACGGTCTGCGGATCCTTGATCATGTAATCGCGGACGGTGGTGTCGTCGGATATGTACTTGTCAGTGGCGGCATAGAACAGCGGAAGCACGTTCCTGTATCCGGCGAGTTCGGAATCCTCAATGCCGAGACGCATCATCGCCTCGGCGTCCACGGTCTGATCGCTGAACAGGTCGCGGTCGGTCAGTATCCCGACCAGTTTGCCTTTTATGTCCAGGACCGGCACGGCGGAGACGTCGCTTATCCTCATCGCCGCCACGGTGTAAGCGAGAGGTTCGCCTTCGTACGCCGTGACGCAGGTGGTCCTGATGACATCCTCCGCGGTCATGAACGTCTTCGTATCCATTATCTCTTTCAGAAGGTCGGTCGGGGTCACGATGCCCACGAGCTTCCCGCCCTCTATCACGGGAAGCCTGTGTATCCTTCGGCCGGCGAATATCTTCGCCGCGTCGACTATGCTTTTATCTGGGGTTATCGTGATGCAGTCCTTCTTCATTATCAGAGACAGTTGGTCCTCGTTGAACTTCCTGAAAATATCCCTCCGGGAAACGATGCCCATGAGTTTGCCGTCCGAAGCGCGCACGACCGGAAGTCCGGTCAGCTTGTTCCTGACCATCATGTTGATCGCATCGCTACGGCTTCCCGGGACCTCTACCACAATAGGCACCGTAGTCATTATGTCCGCCACTGTTTTCATCATGAACCCTCAAGTATCTCTCCGGCAGTAAAGGCGCATGGCCTTTCCGCTGAATTTCTGGCGGGTTATTCTTCTTTAGGTAATTAAGTGCATTGATTGGAATCTCAGGTTCATTCCTTCGAAACGATCGGCGACTTTGCGACCATCACGGGGCATTTTGCGTTTTGGACTATCTTTTCCGCGACGCTTCCCATCAGAAGTTTGGAGATCCCAGTTCTCCCGAGGGTGCCCATCACGATGACGTCGTACTCTCCCGCCTCGGCCTCCTGCAGTATGACCTTCGCCGGCACGCCCTCCGCCAGCTTCTCCTCCGCTTCCACGCCGGCGGTCTTGGCCTTCTCAACGACATAACTGGTGGCGTACCTGCCCTCTTTCTCCAGCGTGTCGTATACGTTGATCAACGCGGTGTCCATTGGTGAATTCGCATATATCGATTTATCGAGAACGAACAGCGCGGTGACCTTCCCTCCGGACAATTCCGCCAGCTCGATCGCTGTGTCCACTGCGAATTTGGTGAATTCGCTGCCGTCCGTCGGCACGAGTATCTTTTTGAAGCTCAGTCCAATCCCTCCTTTCCCGGTCTGTATCTGAATATCGGGTCCCTGTTCTGCAGCACCCTGTCCATCCGGAACCCTCCGGAGCAGGGAAGCACGGTAAGGTCCGCCGCCGTTCCGACGGATACGTGGATTTTGTTATGCGGATATAATAGCTTTCTTCCGTTCTTCAGCATGGGGTCCGTGACATCATCGACGGAACCCCCCTGGGAAAGCAACACATCCATGAAAACGGCCGCCTCGGAACGCATGTCCGGGCCGCGGAGCATCGCGTTGTCCGTGCCGATGGCGACATCGACGCCGCAGTCCAGCATCCGTTTTATGGGCGGCGTTTTTTTGAAATATCGGTTGGACCCGGCGCACACGACGATCGGAACTTCCGCCTCCGCGCATTTCAGCAGGTCGGAATCCGTCGCTTCCGTCATATGCACGACGAACGCCGGGTCCAGCGACAGTATGAGGTCGATGTCCTCCCTCCTTCTCTCGCTGGCATGGACGGCGAACATCTTCCCTCTGTCACGGGTCAGGTCCGCCGCCTTTTCGAGGTACCTGTGTTCCATATCGGATATTCCCGAGATGCCGATGCCGTCCGCGGCGTCCAGTATCCGGGATATCTCCCCCGGGTCGCACTCTTGGCTCACGGGCCGGCCCAGCACCGCCGCCTCAGGGGCGGCCTTTCTGAGTATCCTGCATCCCCTTTCCCCTCCCTCCCTGAAATCGATGAACGCCCCTATCCCGTTCCTGCGGGAGGTCTCCGCGTATGTTCTGATGTTCTTTTCGAGGGATCCTTCGTCAAGTCCTCTCAGATAGACATGTTTAAGCCCGTCCGGGGGGCCGACAAGTTCTTCGACCGTCATTTCCCCCGGCACCTTCAGGCCGATGTCCGCGCAGTGGGTGTGTGAGTTGACCAACGGGGGCACGACAAGCCCCGACGCCAGAGGCGGCGCGGGGGGAACACCCTCTTCCACGGATATCACGATACCATTCTCGATGCAGACGTACCCGTCGATGATGCCTTCTTTCGTCAGCACGGAACCGCTCAGCACGTCCATGGGGGCGTATGCAGGTAGCAGTATAAATCAGATGGAGAAAGGCCATAATTCCGGATGCCAGCATGTCCGGGGGACACCGCCAGCATACTCTCGGAAACGTTAAAATACTAACATGGTTTTATCGGTCCAGGTGTAAAACCATGCCAAAAGTCATAGAAGCAGAGTGTGTAGCGTGCGGAGCCTGCGTGGATGTCTGCCCTCAGGACGCGATTGTCATGGACGATGTAGCTGTCATC
>JAITCQ010000056.1 GCA_031283015.1 Candidatus Methanoplasma sp. | reverse complement strand
TATGGTGTGGGTGTGCAGATCTATCCTCATTTTTTCCTCTCCGCAAGTTTTTCGTAAACCTTTTCCATGGGAAGCCCCGACTTGGTCACCGCGACCATGATGTGGTACATAAGGTCCGCGAGCTCCCAGGCCGCTTCTTCGTTGTCACCGTCCTTCATGGCCAGGACGAACTCGCCGGCCTCTTCGACGATCTTCTTGTACATCTTGTTCTCGTCCGAGTACAGCAGACAGGTGTAGCTTCCTTCCTTCGGATTCTCCAGCCTGTCCTTCAGCACCCTCCCGAGTTCTACGACAGTGTTCATCGTCTCGTCCGGCGATCCGCCGATCGTTTCGTAAAAGCACGACGGGGATCCGGTGTGGCAGGCCGGGCCGGTCTGCTTCACCCTTACCAGCAGCGTGTCGGCGTCGCAGTCCGTCTGGATGGAGACTATCTCCTGTACATGTCCGGATTCTTCCCCCTTCCTCCAGAGCTTCTGTCTGCTCCTTGACCAGAAATGGGTCTGACCAGTGCTTTTCATCAGTTCGAAGGCCTCTTTGCTGACCCACGCGACCATAAGCACTTCGTTCGTTATGTGGTCCTGAATGACCGCGGGCATCAGCCCATCCTTATCGAATCTCAGTTCCGTCATCTTACCGGGACCCCCTTATCTTTCAAGTATTCCTTCACTTCTCCAACGGTGAACTGTTTGTAGTGGAACACCGACGCGGCCAATGCCGCGGAGACATCCGTCTGTGTGAACACTTCGTAGAAATCTTCCATCTTCCCGCATCCTCCGGATGCTATCACCGGGATGCCGACCTCATCGGCGACGGCGTTGTTCAGGGGAATGTCGAACCCGTCCTTCACTCCATCCGCGTCCACGGACGTCAGAAGGATCTCGCCCGCTCCGAGTTCCTCGGCCTTCTTCGCCCATCCCACCGCCTCGAGGCCGGTCGGCCTCGTTCCGCCGTGCGAAAGCACCTCCCAGTGTTTGCCCGTCCATTTTGCGTCTATCGCGACGACGACGCATTGCCTTCCGAATCTTTCGGCGGATTCGGATATTATCTCCGGGTTCCCTATGGCCGCGGAGTTGACGGACACTTTGTCAGCGCCTGCGTTGAGGGCGTCGCGCATATCGTCCGCGCTCCTTATCCCTCCGCCCACAGTCAGCGGGACGAACACCCGTCTGGCGGTCTCGGAGACCAGGTCCAGGGTCGTTTGCCGATATTCCAGGGAGGCCGCTATGTCAAGGAACGTTATCTCGTCCGCCCCCTGGTCGCTGTATTCTTCTGCCAGCAGGGGCGGGGATCCCATGTCTTTCAGGTCGATGAAATTGACTCCTTTGACGACCTTCCCGTTCTTCACGTCAAGACAGGGGATGATTCTCTTCATGAGCATTCATTTCACCCGTGGTTTGTCCTTCGTGCTGAGTTCCGTCCCTCTCGGCCTGGCCGCATTTTTGAGCGCGGTCCCGAGCGCTTTGAAGGTAGCCTCTATTATATGGTGGTCGTCGAATCCTCTGATCTGGACCACGTGGAGCGTTATCCCCGAGGACATGGCAAAGCTCCGCAGGAAGTGGTGGTACAGCTGGTCGGGGCAGTCGATGTCCGCGAACGGCCGTTCCACTAAGTCCACCGCCACCATCACGAGGGCGTCGTCCATAGGGAGGATGACCGTCGACATTCTTTCCACGGGCATATCGCCGAGGGCTTTTTTGAACGCGGTCCCGAGCGTTATCGCGACGTCCTCGATGAGGTGGTGGTCGTCGTCGCCGGAGGCCTTCATGTGGATGTCAAAAGAACCGTATCTTGCGAACGTTTCCACCATGTGCTTAAGGAACTGTATGTCGCACTCCACGTCGAATCTGCCGCTCCCGTCAATGTTCAATTTGACCGAGATATCCGTTTCCCGCGTTTTGCGTTCCAATTCAACCGCTCTTTCCGTCATATGTTTTTGAATAGGGTCGATTCTATAATAAATATCCTAAAATAAAGCGGGTTTTGTAAGGCGGTCGTCAGATCGCAGATGTCGCCGGAAGATGAGGACGATCCTTTGGACGTTGATATTTCTTGATGCTCACTACGGTATCCGAGACAATAAAAAATACCGCATCTCATACATCTGGCACTTTAGCAAAAAAGTTCATCTGGCGGGGAGATGGCGACTCCGGTTCGCATCAGCGCCGCTTCTCATCCCACCGACCATGGAACGTCCCACTCCCACGGCCTGATCCTTCCGGTGTATAACGCAAGCCCCACCACGGCGCCGTACGCCCCGAGCCCGCTCAATATCCTGCAGTCGGATTCCTCGGTTATCCCTCCCGAAGAGATCACTTTGTGGGGGCATTTCGATATGAAGTCCCCCGAAAGCTTGGGGTCGATGCCTTTCATCTGCCCCTCCACGCTGACGTTCGTGTTGAGGACGCCGCCCAGAGGCATATCTCTGATAAGATCGAACATCTCCTCCACGGTGACCGCCGAGGAACCCTGCCACCCATTCACCGCAAGCAGACCGTTCTTCGTATCCATCCCGGCCATTATCCTCCCCGGGTGGTCGTCCGAGATGCTCGAAAGCCAGTCCGGTTCCTTCACCGCTTTGGTTCCGACGATCACGCGGTCGGCGCCGGCCGAGACGAGGTCGTCCACCAGGTCCCGGGACCTGATCCCTCCTCCGATCTCCACCGGCACCCCGCATTCCCTGATTATTTTTTTGAAGATATCCAGATTGCTGCCTTTTCCGAACGCCCCGTCCAGATCCACGAGGTGAAGGTATGGCGCCCCTTTCTCGACCCAGGACATCGCCGTCTTAAGAGGGTCGGGCAGGACCACCTTCTCGCTTCCGATCTCCCCTCCCACCAGCTGGACCACCCGGTGGTCCAGCACGTCAACGGCGGGGATGACCATCATCTGTTGTCCTCCGCGAAGTCTATGAAGTTCCGGATGAGCGCAAGCCCGGACACGGCGCTCTTCTCGGGGTGGAACTGGGTGCCGTAGGTGTTCGCCGTCCTGAAAAGCGACGAGAACTCCCTGCCTTCGTATTCAGTGACTCCAACGGTGTCGTTCGGGTCCTCCGCCGAGCACCTGTACGAGTGCGCGAAATAGAACTGCCTTTCCCTTATCCCATCCATCAGAGGATCGGACGTCATCACCGAGTTCCATCCCATGTGTGGAACGCGTTCTGCCGAGAGCCTCACGATCCTGCCTCTGAACGCCCCCATTCCCTCTGAGACCCCCTCCTCGCTGGAATCGAACAATATCTGCGCCCCGATGCAGATGCCCAGAGCTGGTACGCCGGAAAGCAGGCGTTCTTTTATCTTCTCCTTATACGGGGCCAGCCTCTCCATTGTGGAGTCAAAGGCTCCCACCCCCGGGAAGACGATGCACTCGGCGCCGAGCAGCTCTTTCATATCCGACGTGACGGCGGCCTTGGCGCCGCTGATCTCGAATGCCTTCTTTACCGAGTGGAGGTTCCCCACGCCGTAGTCTGCGATCGTCACTCTCATTTGTATCCCTCCAGGATGTCCGCGATCTTACTTATCAGTTCTCTGTTCATCTCGTCGGTGCCGACGGTGAAGCGGACGCAGTTCTCCGTTCTTCTCTTGCCGCCGAAATCTCTAATCAATATACCCCTTTCTTTCAGAGCGCCGGTAAGGGCGGCGTGGTCGATGGGAGATCTGGCAAGGATGAAGTTGGAGTCTGACGGGAACGGTTCGAAGCCAAGTTCCGAAAGGGCCGCAGACAGCTTGGGTCTTTCCAGACGGACCATCTCCACGCTCTTCTCTATGAAGCCCCGGTCCCTTACGGCGGCTGCCGCCGCCCCCTCGCTCAGGCTGTTCAGCGAATACGGTATTTTCACTGAATTCATCATGTCCGCGATGTCCTTGTTCGCAACTCCGTACCCCACCCTCAGGGCGGCCATCGCGTATACTTTGGAGAAGGTCTTGACCACTATCATGTTGTCGAATTCGTCTATGCGGGGGATCATGGAGTTCCCCGAGTATTCTCCGTACGCCTCGTCAACGATGACGATGCCTCCGAATCCGGAAAGAATATCTTCGATATCCTTCTGTCTGAAGGAGTTCCCTGTGGGGTTGTTGGGCGAGGCGAGGATCACTATCTTCGCTTTCGACGAGACGATATCGTCCACGTCAAGCTGGAAATCTTCCGTCAGTTCGGTGAGCACCGCCCTGCCGCCGTTCATCTGCGCA
>JAITCQ010000039.1 GCA_031283015.1 Candidatus Methanoplasma sp. | reverse complement strand
TGGCGATGGGCAAAGCGAACTTCGTGACCGCCGATATGGTGAAGGAGGGAGCGGTCGTGATCGACGTCGGTACGAACAGGGTGGACGACCCGGACTCGCCGAAAGGGTCCAAGCTGGTCGGGGATGTGGATTTCGAGGCTGTGAAAAAAAAGGCGTCAGCGATATCCCCGGTACCCGGGGGCGTCGGCCCGATGACGATCTGCATGCTTATGGCCAATGCGGTGGCCGCCGCGGAGAAAACGGCTGCGTTAAGGTGATTAAATGATGAGGGAATGTGAGGAACACGGTTACTTCCGCGACGAAAGCTGCCCCATATGCGGAGAGGAAGGAAAATTCCTGATGAGCGACTTCGAGGTCGAGAAACTGGGCAGGACGATGGCCGGCATACTCAGGCACGGGAAGTTCGGTCTGGATATGGACGAGCAGGGGTTCGTTGACATGAGGGACATCGTAGCTGTCATGAAAGCGAAGAACCCGAAGATGAAATGGCTGCGGACGCACCACATCGAGGCGATGGCGGAGACCGACCCCAAAGGAAGATACCAGATATCCGGGGCGGACGTGAGGGCAACGTACGGACACACGATCGAACTTAGCCTCAGGCTTCCCGTGGACGATATACCGGATGTGCTCTATTTCCCGACCACGGAAGAGGAATGCGAGATACTGCTAGAGGACGGCCTCTTCCCGTCGGACAGGGCGATGGTGCACCTCTCCCTTTCGTACAAGGATGCGGTTAAGGCCGGGTCTGTCAGAGTGCAGGAGCCGGTGATACTCGCGATCGACACTGTGGGGTGTATCGACGCGGGGATCGAGATAGGGAAGGCCGCGAAGACGGTGTTCCTCTGCGATCAGGTCCCCCCCGAATTCCTGTACGTCGCCGAGCCGGAGGATGACGGTCCGGACGAGGACGAAGAAGACTACATCGAGGACGAAGAGGAGTGACCATGGTGCAGATCCTCCGGCCGGATGAGGTCAGGCAAAGATACGGCCAACTGTTCTGCAAAGGTTTCCTCACCATGGTCGACGAGGAAAAAGAGATCGCGCAGATAGTCGAGAAGTGCATCTCTAAAGGTCCGGGAGAATGGGACGTCGTGAACCGCAGGAGATCCGGCGGCGTCATAAAAACGATACGCATGGACGGGCAGACCCTGATAATGGATGTGGTCATCGGAGAAAAGGAACTCAGTTTCGGCCCGGTATCGGAACACGTCGGAGGCCAGGGCCTGGCGGCCCTGAAGATAGAAGGGGACAGGGTCAGGACGACCTGGTACGGCATCGCGGGAGCCACGGTCGGCATAGGCGCGTGCATAGCGCAGTGCCCCGACATCATCCAGACGGAATACCCGGACGATTTCAAGATGGGCGGCGCCCACGCCGCGCACGTGGACATAATCACGCCGAAGACGGTCAGGGTCATCGTGGGTGTGGACGACACCGACACAAAAGAAAAAGGTGCTTCATGGGTCTCCGCTTTGAAAATGGGAAGCGGCTGCCCGGTGGGCAGCTTCATCGAACATAAGATAATCCAACTGAATCCGAAGGCCCCCGACAAGACCACGAACTGTTGTTCCACGGCGGTATCCTTCGCCGTAAAAGAGGAGGACATACCCGCGCTCATAGAATACTGCCGGGATTTCCTCAGGAAGGAAACGTTCTCCGAGAACACCGTGATGACCGTGTTCAAAGGCCTGAGCATACCGGATCCGCTGAAGGGATACGGGGTTAGGGCGAAGACAGAGATCCTCTCGGAGGGGGACGCCGTCAAAGCGGCGGAAGAGAATGGGGTGCTGATCATAAGCATAACCGGCACCAGAGGCGCGATCGGCGCCGTGGCCGCGATAGGATGTTTTGACATGGGCGGCGAGGCCGCAGGGATACCCGAGGATTTCAAGTGATCTTATGGAGCTACCTAAGCCGCTGTCAAGGACGGTCTATTCGAGGTACAAGAAGGCACTGGCCAAAGAAGTGGTCGGCGGACCGATCCCGAAACACATAGCGATCATAATGGACGGGAACAGGAGATATGCGGCGGAGGTCCTCGCCGCCGACAAGAACGAAGGTCACCGCAGAGGAGAGGAGAAGATCGAGGAGATGCTCTGGTGGTGTCTTGAGCTGAAGATCGAGTACGTGACGGTGTACGCTCTTTCCACCGAGAATTTCAAAAGGGAGAAGGGCGAGATAGACTTCATCATGAATCTCTCGGAGGCCGCCCTTTACAGAATGGCCGATAACAAGAGGATACATGAGAACCAGGTAAGGATCAGGGTGTTCGGTGACCATTCCACCCTGCCGGACAGCGTCAAAGAGGCCATAAAGTACGCGGAGGGAAAGACGGCTTCGTACTCGAATTTCAATTTCAACGTCGCGATGGCGTACGGGAGCAGACAGGAGATAGTCTCTGCAGTGAAGGACATCGCCAGAAAGGTCGCGGACCGCGAGCTTGATGTAGAGGACATATCAGAAGAGACCCTCTCGGAACACCTCTACACCTCGGAGATACCCGATCCGGATCTGATCCTGAGGACGTCGGGGGAGGTCAGGATATCGAACTTCCTGCTTTGGCAGCTGGCGTATTCGGAACTGTATTTCACGGATGTGTACTGGCCGGGATTCAGATACATAGACTTCCTCAGGGCGATAAGATCGTACCAGCAGCGCGTGAGACGCTACGGTGAATGAGATGGCCCGCTCGGACCTGATATTCCTGCACGCCCCCAGCGTATACGACTTCAGGAAGAAACCCATCCTCTACGGACCGGTGAGCGACGTCATTCCGTCGTCGCCGGTATTCGAGATGTATCCGATAGGGTTCATGACCATCGCCTCCCATCTGGAGGCGGCCGGGTTCAGGACGAGGATCGTCAACCTCGCGGTGCAGATGCTCGCCGACGACAGATTCGACGCGGAAAAGAAGATAAGGTCCCTTGACGCCGACGTTTTTGCCATAGATCTTCATTGGATGCCCCACGTCCACGGAGCCACAGAGATAGCGAAGCTGGTGAAGAAGCACCACCCCGACTCGAAAGTGGAGTTCGGAGGATTCACGTCGTCATACTTCTGGGAGGAATTGATCCGTAGGCCGGAGGCGGACCTGGTGATGAGAGGAGATTCCACCGAACAGTCGACGGTGCAGATGATGACGGCGCTGCAAAAGGGAAAGGACCTCTCGGACGTCCCGGGTCTGGTATGGAAAGACGATTCGGGGAAGATACACAAGAACGGAACGTTCCGCTGCTCCGACAGCTTGGACGATATAAAGTTCGATTACGGGACGATGATAAAAAGCGCCCTCAGGAACATGGACGTCAAAGGCGCGCTCCCTTGGTATGGATGGGACAGGACGCCGCTGACGTCGGTGTTCTCCGTGAGGGGATGTTCCCTTAACTGCGCCGTATGCGGAGGGTCGAGTTTCTCGAACGAACGTGTGGCATGCAGGGGCGCGCCCGCATACAGAAGCCCCGAAAAGCTCGCCGAGGACATGGACCTCATACAAAGCTATCTCCGCACGCCGATCTTTGTCGTCGGCGACATAAGGCAGCACAGCAACGGCTACGCCGAGAAACTTTTGGAAGAGGTCAAAAAGAGGAAGATAAAGAACCACGTGGTGATTGAGCTGTTCAACGGGGCGGACGACGACTTCTTCTCAAAGCTGGACAAGGCCTTCAACGGCGGCTGGAGCATAGAGTTCTCCCCCGACTCCCACGACGAGGAGGTCAGAAAGGCTTTCGGAAAAGGATACACGAACGCGTCGATAGAGAGATCCGTGGCATCCGCCTTCGCGAACGGCTGCGAAAGGTTCGATATGTTCTATATGACGGGTCTCCCGTTCCAGTCTAGGGGGTCGGCCATAGACAGCGCAAAAGCGTCCAAGAGGCTGTGGGAGCTTGTGAAGAAAGAGGACGGCCTGTTCATTTACAACGCGCCCTTCGCGCCCTTCGTCGATCCGGGCAGCAGGGTGTTCGAGGAGCCGGAGAAGTGGGGATATAGATTCTTCGCGAGGACGCTGGAAGAACACAAGAGGCTTCAGGAGAATCCGTCGTGGAAGCATGTTCTTTCGTATGAGACGAAATGGATGGACCGCGACATGATCGCGGAGACATCGTACGACGCGGCGATAGAGCTTGCGGCAATGGAACACGAGTGCTCGAGGATATCGTCCGCCGTATTCGAGCAAAGGAAGGAAAGGACGGAGACCGCCCGCTCGCTGATGCACAGAGTGGACGAGATAATGACCATTCGGGATGCGGAAGAGAGGGAGAGCAGGCTGTGGGAGATAAAGGACGAGGGCGCGAGCCTGATGAATTCCACCATCTGCGACAAGAACAACCTGGATTGGAAGGCGGGGTCCATCTGGCGGAACGCCCCCCGGATACTGACCGGGCTCGTACGCTCTTCTATTAGATAATTAATAAAAATAAAATATGGGGGTCAGCCCATTGACCGCGATTTCTTTATGGCGGCCTCGACCGCCTCCCCGGTGATCCCCTTCAGTTTCCGATCTTCCAGCACTTTCACTCCCTCTATGGTCGTGCCTCCCGGAGAGCATACGCTGTCGACCAGTTCTTTGGGGGTCATCCCGCTCTCAAGCATCATCCTGCCCGCGCCGATCATAGATTGGGCGGCAAGCTCCAGCGCCACATCCCCCGGAAGGCCATTCTTCTTTCCGATGTCGGCGATCGCTTCCGCGAACATGTACATGAATGCGGGGGAGCTTCCGGAAACGCCGGTCACGGCATCCAGGTCCCCCTCCTTTACCTCGAAGGCCAATCCCATTGACGATAATATCTCGTCAACGAGGTCTATGTCGGCGTCGGTGGCCCTGCTTCCGCGGGAATAAGCCGAAGCGGATTCCAGGACCATGCAGCAGTGGTTCGGCATAACGCGCACAATTCTCGCATCTGGCACATATGATTCGTATGTACGGATCCCGATGCCCGCGGCTATACTTATGATCAGATAATTGGACCCAAGTTTGAGACCTTCCTTCTCAAAAAGTCCGGACACGTGCACCGGTTTGACCGCTATGACCAGCACGTTCGTCAGTTTCGACACCTCGGAAGCCGTCTCATACACGGCGACACCCAGATTTTTGGCCACTCTTTCTCTGATCTCGGCTATCGGATCACAGGCGATCATCTCCTTCTCGGTGTAAACGCCCTCCGCGATGAGCCCCCTCATCATCGCCTCCGCCATCCTTCCAGCCCCAATGAAACCTATCTTTACCGGCATGATATCTGGCGATGTATCTTCCTTACCGATAATAAACTGTCGTATGTCGTTTATATAGGGAAGAAAACGCGCGTCTGCAAACATTATATATTAAAGAAGGCATGCGAAATCTCAATGTCACTAGTTGTGTCCTACATCCCATTGGTTGTCGTCGGCCTCATGGCCTTCGGCTTCGCACCTTTGGCATGGCTGAGTTCTAGGTTCATCAGACCGAGGAAGCCTACCCAGTGGATGGAGAATACATACGAGTGCGGTTCCGAACCGATAGGGGACGCTCACGTACAGTTCAGATTCCAGTATTATGCTTTCGCAATCATTTTCGTGGTCTTTGATCTCATCGCAACCTTCCTCATGATTTGGGCCGTCGCCTTCTCAGGTCTTTCGACCATGGCCACCGTATGGATGCTCCTGCTGCTGGGTATAATGATCCTCGGGGTAGCGTACTCTCTCAAAAAGGAGGAAACAGTATGGATATGAGCCTTTATCCTCACGCCGTCGCCATGAGCAAAGAGGAATTCATGACGTGGTCCTCGGCCATGATCAACAACCTTCTCAGCGGAGGTACGAAGAAGACCGTAGACAAGCTCACGGGACCCATTTGGGCCTGGGCGATGAGAAATTCAATACACCCTCTGCACTGGGGGCTGGCATGCTGCGCCCTGGAAATGGCGGCGGCGTCCGCGCCCAGGTTCGATGCGGAGCGTTACGGCATGATATACAGGTCCTCCCCGAGGCAGACCGACGTGCTCCTCGTGAACGGCTGGATTTCCAAAAAGATACGCCCGGACCTGAGGCGCCTGTATGAACAGATACCGAACCCCAAATGGGTGGTGGCGATGGGAGAATGCGCCATATCCGGCGGACCGTGGTACGATTCGTACAACACGGTCCAGGGTCTGGACCAAATAGTCCCGGTGGACATCTACATACCGGGATGTCCCGCAAGGCCGGACGCGATGATAGACGGTTTCATGCTCCTCCAGAAGAAGATAGACGACTACTTCAGGAGAGGGGTATTCATGGAGGACTGAACATGGCTGGCGAGACATATCAGGCATCGTCGGTCCAGGAGATATCTGACCTCCTCCTGAAGAATTTCTCCGGCAAGGTCGGGATCACCCGCACCGGAGAGAGAAGGGTGTACGCAAAAGTGGAGAGGGATTCCATCCACGACGTATGCGCCTACATACACGACAATCTGACGTTCGAGCACGCGACCTCGATAATGGGTAACGACATGGTCGACCGCATGGAAGTGATCTACCATCTGTCCAACTATTTCAACGGGGTCATGATCGAGCTCACCGTCGAACTGCCCGCGGACAATCTTCACGTAAGATCGGTGGCGGACATATGGGTAGGAGGGAACTGGCACGAGAGGGAGACCTACGAACTGTTCGGGATAGTCTTCGACGGACACCCGAAGCTGGAGAGGCTCCTTACGCCGGACACCTATGAGTTCTATCCTTTCAGGAAATCATATAAGCTAAGGGGGCAGGGATGATGTCTCGGGACGTTATAGACATAAAGGCCGAGACCTCCGAGCTCCACACGGACAAGATGTGGGTCATCATGGGCCCGCAGCACCCATTCTCGCACGGACTCTGGACGCTCAAAGCCCGGCTTGACGGAGAGATAGTGGTGGACGCGGAGCCGATCATCGGCTACCTGCACAGAGGGTGGGAGAAAGAATGCGAGAACAGGACGTATCCGAAGATCATACCGATGGCGGACCGTCTCTGCTACGCGGCGTCCATGACGTACACCCACCTGTACTGCATGACGGTCGAGAAGGCGCTGGGTATAGACATACCGGAGAAGGCCAAATACATCAGGATAATGGCGGACGAGATCTGCCGCATCCAGTCGCACCTCATGTGGCTCGCCGCGGTGGGGACCGACCTCGGGAACCTCACGGTATTCCTTTGGGCAATGAGGGAGAGGGAGTTCTTCATGGACCTCAACGTAAGGATGTGCGGCGCAAGGATGACCACCAACTTCCCCCGTATCGGAGGAGTGAGGAACGATATCGACGACGAGTTCGCAATGTTCGCCTCAAGGTGCGTGGAGCGCTTTGAGAAAGCGATATGGGATATAATCGCGATGATCGACGACTCCTCGGTGTTCGTTTCGAGGATGAAAGGCACAGGCATCCTTTCGAGGGAGCAGTGCGCCAATCTGGGCATCACCGGACCGGCCATGAGGGGCACCGGCGTGGATTTCGACGTACGCCGCGACGACCCCTACGACAACTATGACAAGATGGATTTCGAGGTTCCCGTGCTTAAAGAGGGGGATTCGTACGCCAGATACATGGTCAGGATCGAAGAGCTGTTCCAGTCGTGTAAGATAATCAAACAGTGTCTGCAGAAGGTCAAGGCCATCGGCAGGAACGCCCCGTACAGGCTCAAGGTGCCCTCGAAGGTTCCCGCCGGAAGGGCGTTCGTCAGGATGGAGGACCCCCGCGGGGAGTCCATGATGTATCTGATCTCCGACGGCACCGACAAACCATACAGACTGAAAGTGCGCAGCCCCATATTTGTGAACGTATCCGCCGCCAAGCCGCTGGTCCTGGGAAGCAGGATCGCCGATGTGCCCGCGGTGATGGCCATGATAGACATGTGCCTGGGAGAGACCGACAGGTGATAATATGGCGTACAGCAGTATTTTGGATTGGATACAGTTCAAGGACGTGATGTCCAACCCCTTCTATCCCTTTGAGAGCTATAACCTTCCCTTTGACCTATCGTACAAGATATGGGAGCTGTTGGGAGGGCTCATCGCCTGGCTCATAAATCTCATTTTCCCTGGGAACGGGGTATCGGTCTGGCTGATGTCGGACGAGATCTCCAACGTGTTCGCTCTGGTAGTGTTCATGATCATAATCTTCCTGGTGGTCTTCGTCGTCACTCTGCTATCGTTGTGGATGGAACGTAAGGTCCTGGGAAGGGTCATGGACAGAAGAGGCACCATGATCGGACTCAAAGGATTCATGCAGTGCCTGGCCGACGGATTCAAGACATTTTTGAAAGAGAACACCATCCCGAGGAAGGTCGACAAGAAGACGTACCTTTGGACGGCGGCC
The DNA here is from genome assembly GCA_031283015.1 of Candidatus Methanoplasma sp. Lineage (GTDB taxonomy): Archaea > Thermoplasmatota > Thermoplasmata > Methanomassiliicoccales > Methanomethylophilaceae > Methanoplasma. Next base: position 25,545 of record JAITCQ010000039.1, on the reverse strand, counting down.
CTCATAATCGGCACCTCGGCGCTGATCGCATGCATGATCCCGCTTTCCGACAGATGGTTCGTCGTCAATTACGGAACCGGCCTGCTAATAATAATGGCGCTGTTCGCGCTGGCGCCGTTCTTCATCCTCGTCTCCGGGTGGGCGCAGAACAATAAGTACTCGCTCATCGGAGGGATGAGGGCGGCCGAGCTGATGATCTCGTACGAGGTCCCGATGCTCATCATGATAGCTTCCACCTGTCTGCTGGCCGGAAGCTTCAATATAAACGATATAGTCAACATGCAGGGGGACACGATCTGGTTCTTCATACCCCAGATAATCGGTTTCATCACCTTCATCTTCTGCGCCACCGCCGAGGCCGAACGCGTACCGTTCGACATTGCCGAGGCAGAGGCGGAACTCGTGGAGGGATGGCAGACCGAGTACGCGGGAATGAAATGGGGACTCATCATGCTAGCGGACTATCTGAGAGGATACGTCTCCTGCGCAATGGTGGTCATAATGTATCTGGGAGGATGGCTGATACCCTTCGTCTCCGGAGGCGTTAACGGCTGGTTCCCGGAGATAGTGTTCCTTCTGAAGGTATGGTCGGTGTTCTTCATAATGATAATACTGAGGGGAGCGCTCGCGCGTGTCAGGACCGACCAGATAGTCAACATAGGCTGGAAGGTGTTCATGCCGCTGTCGGTAGCGAACCTTGCGGTCGTGCTGCTGCTTAAACTAGGAGGTGTGTTCTGATGGCCAAGAAAGAATACTTGGACAAGTACCCGAGGAACCCGGCAAGGTCCCTCTGGGTGATGAAGCCGGTGTCGAAGGCCCTCAAGATCTTCTTCAAGACGATCGCGCACAGACCGGTGACGATCCTGTATCCTTACGAGAAGATGTGGATGCCGGAGAACTACCGCGGACGCCCCGGACTCAGGTTCGACAGATGCGTCGCCTGCGGGATGTGCGTCAAGATGTGTCCCACTGCCTGTATCAAGCTGGTGGACACCGAGGACGGCTCCGGCCAGAAGGTCAAGAGGCCGCAGGTCAACGTCGGAAGGTGCGCCATGTGCGGATACTGCGCGGAATACTGCCCGGTGGACGCGATGACCGTCACCCCCGAGTTCGAACTCGCGGAGTATACGAGGGAGGACCTGATATACGGCCCGAAGAGGCTGGCCTACGAGGGTATAACGGAAAGGATGGAGATCCATCTGGAACAGACCCTGATGTCGGACATAAAGAACGGGAACCCCGAAAGGAGGATATCGCCGTTCAAGACCGACAGGCCGGTCCTCGTGGAGGCCAAGTGCATAAGCTGCAAGAGATGCGAGAAGGTGTGTCCCGTGAAGGCCGTCACGATGGTCGAGCACGGAGTGAATGAGAAGGGCAGACCGATACTCTACCCCGAGTTCAACAACGACACCTGCATATGTTGTGAGAATTGCGTGGAGGATTGTCCCAAGGACGCCCTCTACATAAACGAGGTGCTATAATGGAGATCCTGGACAATATTTGGGACGGATTCTGCAATGTGATGGGGTACCTCTGGGCGAACACGGACCTAGTGGCCTTTGTCGTATTGGCCGCGATAGCCATAGCCGCCGCATTGTATGTGGTGTCCTCGGAAGAGGTTGTGCACAGCGCGTTCTATCTCGCGCTGGTGTTCGTGTGCGTGGCGGTCACGTACTTCTTCCTGGAGGCGGAGTTCATCGGTGTGATCCAGATGCTGGTGTACGTGGGTGCGATCACCATACTGTTCGCGTTCAGCATCATGCTTACTAGAAGATACATAATGCGCAAGGAGGGCGGTTCCGATGAATAAGAAGACCGCGATGGGAGTATGCGTAGCGGCGATGCTGCTGACGGTGCTCGCCTTATCGGTGATGATGACGGACTGGGACGACCACGTTACCAACGAGTCCCCAGAAGGCATAGACTTCATAGGCGTTACGGACGAGGACGGCAACATGGATCCGAACTCGCTCAACTACGCCTTGTTCGAAAAGTACGGCCCGTTGCTGCTGATACTGGCGCTGCTGATGTTCGGCGCCATGATCGGCGGTGTTTGCATCGCGAGAGAGGAGGGTGAGCACGATGATACCGATTGAGGTCTATCTGATATTCGCGGCTGTTCTCTTCGCCATCGGGGCGTACGGCGTGGCGGTGAAGAGCAACACGATCGTGGTCCTGATGTGCATCGAACTGATGCTCAATGCGGCGAACATCAACTTTATCGTCTTCTCGGCGTTCACGACGGATGTGTTGGGGCAGGTGTTCGTGATAATGTCGATCTCCGTCGCGGCGGCGGAGGTCGCCGTCGGAATAGCGATACTGCTCAACGCTTACAAGATAAAGAACACGATCGAGGCTGACAGCCTCACGTCCATGAGGTGGTAAGGATGTTCATAGAATACACTTGGCTGGTCCCGCTGGTCCCCGTTCTCTGTTTCGTGGCCATAGGGTTCCTAGGAAAGAAGATGCCGGAGGGCGGAGGCCCGCTGGCGGTCTTCGGGGCGCTGTTCGCATGCGTCCTTTCGGTACTCATATCATATGAGTTCTTCACATCCTCCGCATACGCGGACCCCGGATACGTGACGGCGCAGATCACATGGTTCTCGATCGGAAGTTTCGATATAAACATAGGATACTACATCGACAGCCTTTCCTGTCTCGTGATGATGTTCGCGTCGTTCATCTCGACGCTGATATTCGTCTACTCAATAGGGTACATGCACGGGGAGGGCGCGAAGAAGAGAAGATATTACGCTCAAGTGTCCCTGTTCCTAACCGGAATGCTGGGGCTGGCGATCTCAAGCAACTTCCTCGAGATGTTCGTGTTCTGGGAGGCCATGGGCCTGTGCTCGTACCTCCTGATAGGATTCTGGGGATTCGATCACCCCAAGGGCGACGACGCCACGGATGTGGCCGCTTCCGCGGCCAAGAAGGCGTTCCTTGTCACCAGGCTCGGAGACGTATGCCTGATGGGAGGGATGTTCGTGCTGCTGTACGAATTCGGCAGTCTCGACTATGCGGCGGTGTTCGATGCTTCCGCTATGGCGGCGGTGGACCCGAGCATGATCATGCTCGGAAGCCTCCTGATATTCGGAGGCGTGATAGGAAAGAGCGCGCAGTTCCCGCTCCTGGACTGGCTTCCGGATGCGATGGCGGGTCCCACTACGGTCTCCGCGCTGATACATGCGGCGACCATGGTCAAGGCGGGAGTGTTCCTCGTAGCGAGATGCTTCCCGCTGTTCACGCAGAACCCAGAGGTCATGCTGTTCGTGGGGGTCATCGGAGGAATAACGGCGTTCTTCGCCGCGACGATGGCGCTGAACAACATGAACATAAAGAAAGTGCTTGCGTACTCAACGTTATCCCAGCTGGGATACATGTTCCTCGCGCTGGGCGCCGGCGGATACATGATGGCGCTCGGAATGCAGACCCACGACCACCACCTGATGGCGATCGGGGCGATAGGTTACACCGCGGGATGCCTGCATATGGTGAACCATGCGTTCTTCAAAGCTCTGCTTTTCCTAGGTTCCGGATCGGTGATACATTCCACCGGCACGGAGGATATGAGAGAAATGGGCGGGCTTCATGGTAAGATGAAAATAACGTCGATCACCATGCTGATCGGTTCCCTGTCTATCGCGGGATTCCCGTTCTTCAGCGGATTCTGGTCGAAAGAGCTTGTTCTGGAGACAGTGATGCACGCGGGAGACTACGGCGCGGAAGGATACCTGTTCACGATCATGTGGATACTGGCGATCGTAACGGCGTTCATGACGGCGTTCTACATGTTCCGCATGTGGTTCATGACCTTCAAGGGAAAGCCGGGACACGGAACGGAGCACTGCCACGGGGAGTCCCCGAAGAGCATGACCGTGCCGCTGATCATACTGGCGCCCTTCGCGGCCGCGCTGGGCGCGATACTGCTGTTCGGATTCGACGAATACGTAACGATAGGGATCAACCACGTCGGAGAGTTCCAGCTCGGCTCGGGACACGGGCACGGATTGGAAGGATGGCTCGAGGACATATTCATGAGCATATACACCTACCTGACGATCGCGCTGGTGCTGGCGGCGATAGGCATAGCGTACTTCATGTACAGCAAGATGTCTGTGGACCCCGGAAAACTCAACAAGAACGGCAGCTCGATGATATATCGGGCATTATCCAACAGATGGTGGTTCCCACAGCTTTACGATCAGATAGGATGGAAGCTTGGGAACGGCGTCGCCAGGGGAGTGGAGTTCGTGGACACGCAGGTGGTGGACGGGACGGTCAACGCACTGTCCTCGGCGGTCGCCGGAAGCGGGGACTCCATCGGCAAGATGCAGACCGGCAACATGCGCGACTATGCGGCCGTGGTGATGTTCGGCATCGTATCGTTATTTGCGGTGATGCTTGTTCTGTTCTATTTCATGGGAGGTGCTTAAGATGTTCTTTGAATTCCCGTTCGAGATACCGTATCTGCTGACCCTTCTGCTGGTCGTGCCGCTCATCGGAGCGGTCGCGACGTTGGCGATGGGCGGGGAGAGACAAAAGTATGCCAAATACGTCGCGGGGACGTTCTCGGGCATCGCCATGGTGCTTTCCTTGGTGCTGCTGTTCACTCCCGATCTTTCCGTATACAACGAAAGTTACACTTGGATAGAGACCGCCGGCGTCAGGATGTCGTACATACTGACGGTGGACGGCCTGAGCATCCTGATGGTATTCCTGACGGGCGTGCTGGTCTTCCTCTCGACGGTGTTCTCGGCCCGCGAGCACGACAGGCCGCATTATTTCTTCGCCCTTCTGCTGGCGATGGAAGTGGGATTGATGGGCGTGTACATGGCGGGAGACTACTTCCTGTTCTACATCCTGTGGGAGGTCACCCTGATCCCGATGTATTTCCTGATAGCGTGGTTCGGCGGCCCGAGGAGGCACTACGCCGCGATCAAGTTCTTCATCTACACGCACGTGGCGAGCCTGGTCATGCTGATCGGGATATTCGCGATAGTGTTCGGAGCGGCCGGCGGAGGCACGGTGGACTTCTCGTTCGCGGCCGTACTCGCCGGGAGCGCGGCGTTCAGCACCACATTCCAAACGCTGGTGTTCGGACTGCTGTTCTTCGGATTCGCGGTAAAGATGCCGATCGTGCCGTTCCACACATGGTTGCCGGACGCACACACAGAGGCACCCACCGCAGGATCGGTCCTGCTGGCGGGAGTCATGCTTAAGATGGGTTCCTACGGTATAATCCGAGTGTGTCTGGAACTGCTCCCGGACGGGGCGCAGGCCTGGCAGATGACGATGGTGTTCATCGGCATCCTGGCGATGGTATACGGCGCATACGCCTGCATCGCTCAGAAGGATCTCAAGAAAATGGTGGCGTTCTCGTCGATCAGCCATATGGGTATGGTCATGATCGCAATGGCGTGCCTTTCTGATATTGGGATCCAATTCGCGGTGTTCCAGATGTTCGCGCACGGTCTGATCTCCGCCGTATTGTTCATGGTCGCCGGAGCGGCGGGCCACAACATAGGGACAAGAGAGATACCCCTCCTCGGAGGACTCGCCGGGAAACTCCCGGTGTTCGCGGCGTTCATGATGTTCGGATTCCTGGCGTCCCTGGGGCTTCCCGGCCTCGTAGGGTTCTGGGCGGAGTTCGGGATAATATTCTCGTTCTACGAGTATACCGTCTCGATAGACATGATATGGCTGATCGCGTTCTGTCTGATCACCCTCCTGCTGACCGCAGGTTACTATCTATGGGCGGCGCAGAGGACCCTATTCGGAAGGCTTACCACGAAGATCGACCTCACGCACATACATGACCTTAGCAGACCGGAAGTGGTCGCGCTCGGAGCAACATGCGCTCTGATCGCGCTGTTCGGTCTCTGGCCGGACCTGGCGCTCGGGTTCATTAAAGACTACGCGTCCTCTCTCGCTTTGACGCTGGGGGCGGTATGATGATGTTCGACGGCTCTATCGTAACAACGATATTTGGGGAATTCACCCCGCTGGCGCCTATGATCGTCTTGATACTGGGCGCATTGGTGATGCCCGCCGTGTTCTTCGCGTCAAAGAGGAGAAGCGCGGTCGCGGCAACCGCCATCGCAGTGATCCTGGTCTCGGTGTTCTTCAACATCTTGATGATGGTCGACGGATATCAGGGCGGTTATGCCGATCTGTTCGCATATGACGCATTCTCGGGTGTGATGATACTGTTGTTCCAGATAGTGGTGTTCGTCACCGCGCTGGTCTCCGTTTCAAGCTCAGAGACCACGAGGATGCACTACGGCGCATTCAACTCGCTGCTGCTCTCGGCGTCGGTCGGTATGATGTTCGTCGCGACGGCAAGCGACCTGATAACAATCTTCCTGGGCATCGAGCTTGCGAGTATCACCTCGTATGTGCTCGTCGCGATGAAGAGGAGCGACCCGAGGGCCGCGGAGGCGGCGGTGAAGTACGTGATCATCGGCGGTCTGTCGACAGCCTTGACATTGTACGGCCTGTCCATGCTCTATGGCGTGGCAGGGACAACGAACATCTCGGATATCGCAGCCGCTCTGTCCACGCAAGACTTCAGCTGGGCGTTCGGCATAGCCATGATAACCATGATCGCGGGATTCGGCTTCAAGATCGCGGCGGTCCCGTTCCATATGTGGGCCCCCGACGTGTACGAAGGAGCGGCGACGCCGGTCTCGATGTTCTTAGGAACAGGGTCCAAGAAAGTGGGGTTCGTGGCGCTGTTCAAGGTCTTCTTGGTGATATTCGCCGCCGCGAGTTCCACGGCGGCGTTCGCCACAGAGGAGATGCAGTACATCTTCGCGATAATCGCGGCGATCACCATGACCGTGGGTAACGTCGTCGCAATATCCCAGAACAACATCAAAAGGATGCTGGCATATTCCAGCATCGCACAGGCCGGTTACATCCTGATAGTGATGGCGGTCATGAGCGAGTACGCGCTCGCGTCAGGCATGTTCCACATGTTCACCCACGTGTTCATGAAAGGAGGAGCGTTCCTGATTGTCGGCGCGCTGATCACCGTCGGCATAGGAGAGAAGATATCAGACTACCAAGGCCTGTTGAAAAGGGCGCCGTTCCTCGCGATCGCGATGACATTGTTCCTGTTCTCTCTCGCGGGCATCCCGCCGCTGGCGGGATTCACGTCGAAGTTATTCCTGTTCTCGTCGGCGATATACGACGGCGGGGTCATGACCCAGTGGATCTGGCTGGCGTTCGTGGCGGTGCTGAACTCCGCGATCTCCCTGTACTACTACACAAGGGTGGTGAAGGCCATGCTCATTGAGAAAGGACCGTCTACCGAAAGGATCAAGGTCCCGCATACATTCACGGCGGCGATCGTGTTCTGCCTGGTGTTCGTGGTCCTGCTTGGAGTGTTCCCGCAGCTCATCATGGATTTCTGCGCGGACGCGGCGTCGGTCCTGTTCGGCGGTTAAAGAAACTTTTTCCCAATACCTTTTATTTTTAATTTTTCTCAATACGATATTTTCTGCGTTCCCTCCAGAACGCACAATGCGTTGCTTCCGATGTCTAACCCAGTGTTAGAAAACAGTTAAGTATGTACTTAACATCCCCGAATCAATGGATGAGCCTTGGTATTCTTCAATCTCGGAGGACCTGGAGAAGGTAGAGAGACTTATGAGGAACACCGTAAGGTCTGGAAATCCCGAGCTCACGGAGATATGCGATTACGTCCTCGGCTCGAACGGCAAGAGGATCCGCCCGTCAATGTGCCTTCTGGCCTTCCGCGCATGTGGCGGAAAGGATCCGAAGAAGGCCATAGACGTGGCGACCGCCATCGAGATAATCCATAACGCAACGCTGGTTCACGACGACATCAACGACCAGGGCGAGCTGAGGAGAGGTGCCCAGGCCGCATACAAGAAATATTCCATCGGGAAGTCCATAGTTGCGGGCGACTTCATGTTCGCCCTCGGTTACAGATTGATAGGATCGGCATCGCACGAAGTGGTGGATTTCATCGTCGACACGTCCACGGCTATGAGCGCGGGCGAATTCGAGCAGAAAGCCTTCGAGCACAACGCCGCCGTGTCCGAAGAAGACTATATGAAAATAATCAAGGGTAAGACGGCAAGGCTGATCGAGTGCGGCGCGAAGATAGGCTCGTTCCTGGCGGGGGCCGGCGAGCAGACCATTCACGATGTGGGCGAGTTCGCTTTCAGGACCGGCATAGCGTTCCAGATCGTGGATGACATGCTGGATGTGATCGGCGACGAACACACTACCGGAAAAAGGATCGGAAGCGACATAATGGAAGGGAAACCCACCCTCCCCACGATATACGCCATGCAGGACCCTGCCCACGGCGACACGATAAAGGACCTCTTCCGAAAGAAAGAGCTCGGATGGCAGGAGGTTTCCGAGGCCATCCGTCTTATAAAAAAGACCGACGCGATCAGAAGATGTTCGGAGAAAGCGAAAGCGATCGCGGGCGACTCGATATCATTCCTCAACGAGGTCGAGGATTCCGTTTACAAAAAGTCCCTGATCGATCTTTCCCACTATATCGCGGACCGCGACAGGTGATTAAATGGGCACGATGAGAACAGACATTCTCGTCATAGGGTCGGGACCCGCCGGCGGAACGGCGGCCAGGTATGCGGCGGCAAAGGGCGCGAATGTTACTATCGTTGAAAGGAGGCCGGAGGTCGGCGTCCCGGTGAGATGCGGCGAGCTGATGCCCTCGGACGAGGAGATCCTGACGATGTTCCCCAACGCCGGGAATATAGCGTCTCTGTTCGATCTGCCGAAGCATCTCCGACTGAGGGAGATCGAAGGGATAAAGCTCATTGACCCGAAAGGGAAGGAGAGGCTGCTGGACTTCTCCGGATATACGATGGAAAGGGACAGGTTCGACAAGCATATAGTGTCAGAGGCGGAGAAAGAAGGCGCGGAACTGATCACGAACTGCCACTTCAAAAAAATAGAGAACGGAAAAGCGGTCACGTCACTCGGTGATATAGAGTATAAAGTGATCGTCGGCGCGGACGGCCCCGGTTCGAAGACCGCAAAGGCGTTAGGCCTTCCGGGGAACGGCAATCCGTACCCCGCGGTGACCGCTCAGGCGAAAGGAGACTTCGACCCGTACGTTCAGATGTTCTTCGGGGGGATAGCTCCTGGAGCATACGGTTGGATGATCCCGAAGAAAGGGCAGGCGAACGTAGGTATCGGACTTTCCCCCAAATTTGCGGACGGAACTCTGAGCGATTATTTCGAGAGGTTCAGAGCGAAGCACGGTCTTGAGATAACAACAAAACTCGAAGGGAAATACGTTCCGAGCGAGGGGATGCTGCCCAAGATAGTATCCGGGAACGGACTGCTCGCGGGAGACGCGGCCGGCCAAGTGATACCAGTGAGCGGAGGCGGGTTGCCGCTTGCGCTCATCGCGGGCAGGGCATGCGGGGAGGTCGCCGGGGACAGCGTGGTCAGCGGACGCAGCCTTACGGATTATCAGGACGAATGCGAGAGGATATTCCGCAAACCTCTGAAGATCGCAGCAAGCAGCAAGAGAATGGCGGACAAGTTCGCTTTCAGATCCGACAGAAGGACGGAGATCACAATGAGCCTTCTAGGCGCAAGGCGCATGGGCAAGCTCATCAGGTGCAAACGCATCTTTCCGTGATCATCTTTTTCGATGCGGCTTCATGCCGGAGCCGCATATCGGGCATTCGTTCATTTTTTCTTTGAACCATTTTCCGCATCCGACGCACCGGTAGTTCCATTTCTCCACCCGCTCGATGCCTTTCATCCCCACCGGTCTGAACGAGATACCCATTATCCGCGACACGTTCTGTATCGAATAATCGTCCGAAAGTATCATTCCCCCGGTGTCAAGAGCAAGTGCCAGCACCGTGATGTCCACGGCGGACAGCCTTCCAAGGTCGCCGCTTTTCCTTGCGGCCTCGGTCACTTTTTCGGCAGACGCCTTCGTACAATCAGAGATTCTTAGAAGGTCTCCCCAGAGATCTAGCCGCTTATCGTTGTGCTTGGCGAGCTCGTCCGCGACGCCGGGAGGACAAAGGAACTCCTCATCTGGTAATCCTTCCATAGAGAAAAGCGCCGAGCTATCCAGGATAAGCATGCCCTCTGCATGTTATACCGGAGTTATCTACTTTCCTGAAAGAATGGCCTTCAGGAAATCATCGCCCCCATCAAGTCCAGTCTGAGTTCCAACAGTCTGCAGAGTTGTGAGCTATCGCTTTCACCATGACCTCTGCCTTGAAAGTATGGTCCGTGCGGTTGTTCACCGTGTCCCCCATTGAGCTCACAGTCATGACCCGAGATTTACGGCTATACAATTCACGTCGAAGAAGAACTTCATAAGCCCTCTGTTGAATCCTTTCGTACATACTCTGGAACCTTCTCTATCCTGACAGTTCTATCTTCTTTACGGGCATCATGGTGTCCGTCACCCCTTTCAGCGAGGGCAGGAGCATCACGAAGTCCTCTAGGATTTCCTTAACAACTGCCTTGTCACCAGCAACCCAATCTTCACATAATAGGTAATCATCGGCGGTGCTGAGGAAAACACATCATTACTGCCAAAAGGACATCTGAATATCTGGAATAACAAACTCGCTGTAACCGTTGCGAATGCCATATATCGACAGCATCATAGTATTCTTTTTCTCTTCTAGAAGATCCAGGTTCCAACATTTAGGAAAAATATTTAGCAAATGATATAGCGAATGAATGAATATCAATTCATATGATTGGAAAAGAGAATTTCCTAGTTTCTGTATTCCGAAGCGCAGACAAACTGATAATTCCAGTCTATCAGCGGAACTACGATTGGAAAGAGGAACATTGTAAAAGACTCTTTAACGATCTCATCGAGACTATAAAGAATGACCGTAAAACACACTTTTTCGGCGGAATAGTATCTGTGAACGACCCAGATGGACAAAGGGCAGACTGGCTGATAATCGACGGCCAGCAACGTATCATCACCGTAAATTTACTTCTCCTCGCACTGGCAAACCTCCTCCAAGAAGGGAATATCGTATCAACCGAACAAAATCTGGCCAACATCATTGTAAAAAAATATCTTGCAGATGAGGCAGACTCGACAAAACGAAAAATCAAGCTGAAACCAATCAAAGGTGACGCCGACGCTTTTGAAAAGTTATGGAAAAACCCTGATGATTATAATCAAGCGTCTAATGTGACGGTAAATTACACATATTTTTACAAACGTATCCAAGACAAAGAGCTAACAGCCGATGAACTCTTTGAGGCGATAGAACGCCTACAGGTAATCGATATCTCTTTGAAAATGCCCGATGACGATCCGCAATTGGTATTCGAAAGTCTGAATTCGACCGGACTCGAATTGAGTGAAGGAGATAAGATCAGAAACTTTATTCTAATGGGATTATCAGCGAAGGCTCAAGAAAGATACTACAAGGACTATTGGAACCCCATTGAGATAAAAGCAGGCCATGATAAGAAAACCAACATTTATGATGTGAGCCTGTTCATCCGTGACTTTTTAAGCATAAAACAGAGGAAGATAACGAAGATAAACTTGATTTATCCAGCTTTCAAAGAATATGCCTTATCTACCACCGCCGAGCCATTGCTACAGGAGATGTTGATTTATGCACGCAGATATGAAAAGTTGCTCAATGCTTCTTCCGATCTTCCACTTCTGAACGCTTCCATAAACCGTCTTAACCGGCTTGGGAGCAGCGTTACAAGACCATTCCTTATGGAGGTCTTACGCCTGATGGAGGAGAATGTGATCATTGCAGAGGATGCAATTAAAGCGTTCAGAATCGTCGAATCTTATCTGCTTCGCAGAGCTATCTGCGATCTGCCGTCCAATGTACTGAACAAGGTGTTCCTAACACTGTATAATGATATCTTCCGTCTCGATGGAACACCTAATGATTTCATCAATAAGATGAGATATGTCCTCTCGGTAAAGAAAGAGAAGGCGCGTTTCCCGGACAAGGAGGAATTTACCAAGAACATAATAAACAAAAACGTCTACAAGATGTCGTCTGACAACAAGGCTTATATTTTTGAACGACTGGAGAACGGCGACAGTAAAGAACCAGTAAACATCTATGAGCGTATGGACAACGGGGAATACTCGATCGAACACATAATGCCTCAGACAATGACTGAAGACTGGCAGGATGCACTAGGTTTGGACTTCGAAATTATCCATGATACGTGGCTACACCGTCTTGCAAATCTGACATTGACGGGATATAACTCAGAATATCGAAATAATGGATTTGAGAAGAAATGCAAGATGAAGGGTGGCTTCATTGACAGCGGACTGAGAATGAATCAGTACCTCGCCCGCAATACAAAATGGGGTCTGGAAGAACTTGAAAAAAGAGCTGAATATCTGACAAATGAAGCACATAAATTATGGCCTTATGTCGAAACGAATTACACGCCGCCACAGAGACAATTTGATGAATATATGCTGAACGACGACGTGACCTTTGCCGGCAGGACGATATTGAAATATAGGTTCAACAACATTGAAAGTGAAGTGAAGAACTGGAAAGATATGTATTGCTCAGTCATAGGAGCATTGCACGAGAAAAATAAAGCGATTCTCAACTATCTGGCAGATGCCGACAATTCAATCGATATGGCCACACATGTCTCCAGAACAGAATCCTCCACTTTTGAAAAGATTGATGATAATATTTACCTGTTGAAGAAAACCGACACGCAATACAAGATAAACTTATTGCAGAGATTCTTCACTTTATATGAAGAAGAACCTGAAAACCTTATTCTCGTGGTAAAATAAAATATATTTCAGGTCGAACACAAACGACATGCGGGAGATCATTTCAATTTGACTTCCCTTATTAACAGTAGAAACGAAAGAATCGAAGAGCGAGTAACCAAATATGATTTCCTGAAAGCCTGAAAGAATCCCTTGTGTACAAAAAAACACTTGACGGTCCACGATCTATTCGAAATCTTCAAAGAGAGGCCTTTTGGTCCGTTTCCGTTTGTTTGGCCTCAATTGAACGCAATATCTTCTCGCACTGCGACCTAAGCGTCGGAACATCCTCTGTAATAACGACCCATACTCGGGGGAGGTCTATCTTATCATACCTGTGGGCAATCACATCCCTCAGCCTGGCGGCACCTGACCAATCGACTTCGGGATGATCGTCCGTTATGATGAACGGCATTCTTTTTACAGCCTCGCCTATCTGAAAAAGTGCGAAAGAACAGCTGTTCTGATATGTTCTGTTGCTGAGAAAATCCTCTTCATCAGAACCGAAAAGACCCATCGTTTCAGATATTGATCCGCAATAATCAAGTACTATTTTCAGGGGCGTGATGTCTGAAGAATCATCTCTCATAAACGAGAACACCGTCCTTTTTGATCTCTGTGATGAAAACGTCGCCTTCTTTCAACGCACCCGCGCTGACGATGTCGACATCTTGGTCCAGAGAGTTCTGCAGGTCCCTCATCAGCCGGGATATCTCAAATAAGCTCCTTATCTCTCCCGGATGGATGAAAAAGTCGAAATCGCTTTTCTCACAGTTATCCCCTCTTGCCCTTGAACCGAAAAGATACATCTTTTCGATGCCGTACTTGGATGCTATAGGCTCAACTATACTTCGTATACGACGGATCTCCTCTGCATCGATTTGGGCCATGATGACTTAATTGCCTTTATTGGTATAAGATTATCTGTTATTGCTCTTGGAACTAAAAGCAAATATTGAGTAAGAATCCGATAATGACCCGCAATCGACAAAGGTCATGTAGCCGTAATGCGGTGGCAATTACGGAGGCACACGCTTGGCGGATCATTCCATCGACGAGATAATAAAGATCATATCGCCGATCGCCGAGAGATACGGCATTGAACGCGTGTATCTATTCGGTTCCAGAGCAAGAGGGGACAATGCGTCCGACAGCGATTATGATTTTTCGATCGACCCCGGCAGGATGGACAACATTTTGGATTTCTTTGGTTTCATAGATGAGCTGGAAGAGGCGCTGGGATCCCGAGTCGATGTCGTAAGCAGGAGATCGCTCAAGGAGGACCGTTTTTACAGATATATGGTCGCCGACGAGGTTGTCGTATACGGATGACCAATGAAACGCTCTACTAAAGCTTATACAGTGATTCCGCAATCATCGTCCTGGAGAAAATGGATACCGCCGAAATAGTTCTGATAATGTTCGCCGGCCTGTGGCTGTTCATACCGGCAATGCTTCCGAACTCAGCAGCGGCCATGGTGGGCGGCGGGGCCAAGATCGATTTCGGGAGGTCCTGGAGAGGAAGAAGGATACTCGGGGACGGCAAGAGCTGGAGGGGCCTGTTCGGAGGAGGTTTCGCCGGCGTCGCCATCGGACTGATCCTGATAGGCATATCGTCGATCTGGGACCCAGAGAACCATTGGGGATTCGGCCCGTTCTGGAACAATGTCGGGATACTGTTCTGCCTATCCTTCGGAGCCATACTCGGGGACATCATGGGAGCGTTCATCAAAAGGAGACTGGGAATGGAAAGGGGTCAAAAAGCTCCCGTCCTGGATCAATACGATTTCGTGCTCGGAGCCTTTTTGGTCACCGCTCTGTTCTTCCCGGATTGGGTGTACTCAACGTACATAGAGGGATGGCACATCACCGCGCTGATATTCATACTGGCACTTATGTTCGTCATACACAGAGGCGTCAACATTATAGGTTACAAATGCGGTTTCAAGAAAGAACCCTGGTGATAGAATGAGCGAGATTTCAAAGGCACTTGAGGAATGCGGGGCGCTTCAGTTCGGAGAGTTCACGCTGGCATCCGGAGCGAAGAGCGATTATTACATAAACATAAAGAAGGCGAGCACAAACCCCAGGGTGCTCTATCTGATGTCCCAGCTCATGGCGGAGAGGATGCAGAGGGAGAACATACGCCCGGACAGGATAGCCGGCATCGTGCTGGGATCCATTCCGCTGGCGGCCGCGCTTTCTATGGCGACCGGCATCCCATACATAATGGTAAGAAAGGAGCAGAAGGACCACGGCACGAAAGAGCTGATAGAAGGGGACCTGAACCCCGGGGACAGGGTGCTTGTGGTGGAGGACGTGATAACCACCGCGGGTTCCAGCGTAAAGGCGATCGCCACGCTTAGAGAGAACGGTGCCGTCGTAACAGAGATATTGTCCGTGGTGGACAGAGAAGGCGGCGGAAAGGAGAACCTTGCGGAGATAGGTGTCTCTTTGCTGTCCCTGGTCAAGGGTTCCGAGATTGCGAAGGGGAGACGATGAGGCCGGAACCCGATTGCAGATTATGCGGGCTCTGCGAAGGCCGCACGAAGATCGTCCTTCCCAGCGGCGACCTGAACTCGCCGGTGGTGTTCGTGGGCGAGGCTCCGGGGGAGAGGGAGGACCTTTCCGGGAGACCCTTCGTGGGAAGGTCCGGGAAGCTGCTTGATGCGATCATGGAAGAGGAAGGGGTGGAACGATCGAGGGTGATGATCACCAACACGGTCAAATGCCGTCCCCCCAACAACAGGGACCCGACCAAGGAGGAGATGGACGCATGCCGTCCCTTCCTCGATCACGAGTTATCGGGACGGAAGGTCGTCGTCGGCCTTGGGAAATCGGCATGCCGCGACCTTTTGGGCTACGAAGGGAAGATGGCGGACATAGCCAACACGAAGATGTCGATAAACATCCTCGGAACGGACGTTCTGTTCATCCCCACTTATCATCCCGCCGCATGCATCTACAACAGAGAGTCCCGGGACGCCCTCAGGACGACGATGAGGATACTCAGGGACGAATACCTGGAGGGATGAGTTGACGCCCGCCGGGTTGATGATAGACATGGACGGCACGATATACAAAGGCCGGAACGTCATTCCCGGGGCGAAGGAGTTCATTGAGTTCCTGATAAAAGAGAACATCCCGTTCGTTTTCCTTACGAACAACTCTTCTCACACAAGGGAATACTACTGCGCCAAACTCGGATCGATGGGCTTCGAGATCGATAAGGAGAAGATACTCACCTCCACCATCGCCACGGTCCGGTTCATTAAAGAAAGGAGGGCGGGGAAGAAAGTGTTCGTAGTGGCGACACCGGAGGTGGCCGGGGAGATAGAGGGCCTCGGGATCCCGAGCGAAGAGAAAGACCCAGACATAGTGCTCCTCACCTTCGATACGACGATCACGTTCGAAAAGATCAACAAGGCGTACCATCACATCATGAACGGCGCGGAGCTGATCGCGACGCATCCCGACGATCTCTGCCCCACAGAGGATTCGTATGACGTCGACATAGGGCAGTTCATCCGTATGCTTTCCAACCTTACGGGAACGGCGCCGATTATCGTCGGCAAGCCGAGCATGCTGATGGTCGAGATGGCGGCGGGGGAGATGGGCGTCGCCAAGGACAGAACGATGATGATCGGAGACAGGTTGTACACGGATATGAGAATGGCCGCGAACGCCGGCATCGAGTCGATCCTGGTGCTTACGGGCGAGGCAAAGATCTCGGATCTCGACGGTTCGGAAGTGAAGCCCACGTATGTATTGGGATCGGTGGCGGACATACCGGAACTTCTGTCGAGAACGGATAAGTGATCCTCGTTTTACGGAATTTCAGCTGACTTTTTACCGAAAACTGTTGCGTATATGATAGTCGGGTTATAACCCTATTAAAACAACAAAATCACCAATCAATTGGGTTATAACTCTATCAAAACAACAAACCGATATAACCCAAACAAAACCGTCGGCAGCCCAAAAAAGGCCTATTAAACCCATTTTTAGACTGTTACTTTATATATCACGCACGCATTACTGTATAGCGTCCGCACGCGGACACGGGGATGCATTCGGAGTCAAAGGCTCGTTTGCCCTTTAAAAAAAGGGGTCAAAGACGTGTACCTGAAACAAGTAGAACTAGAGAACTTCAAATCGTTCGGGGGGAAGCTCACCATCCCTCTGATGGAAGGTTACATGGCGATCACCGGACCGAACGGTTCCGGGAAATCGAATATCACAGATGCAATCCTCTTCGTGCTCGGGCCCAAGAGCTCCAAGGCCATAAGGGCCGGGAAGCTCACCGATCTTATATTCGACGGCGGAAAGTCGAAGAGCAAGGCAAGTTACATGAAGGTCTCGCTTGTCTTCGACAACTCCGACAGGATCATGCCTTGGGACGACGACGTTGTAAGATTGACCCGATACGTTAAGACAACGGAGGCCGAGAGCGATTATAATTCGTACTTCTACATCAACGACCGGAAGTCCTCGCTGACCGAGTTCGACAGCCTCCTCACCAAGGCGAGGATAAGCGCCGACGGCTACAACATGGTGCAGCAGGGCGATGTTACCCGGATAGTGCAGATGGGCAACCTGGAGAGAAGGAGGGTTCTTGACTCCATTTCCGGAATAGCGAGCTACGACGCCGACCTGGAGAAAGCGAGGGGAGAGCGCCAGGAGGCGGAGCTGAATCTCGAAAGGATAGGCATAGTCATCGAGGAGCTTGAGAAACAGATCGAGAAACTGGAAAAGGACAAAGAGGACGCCAAGAGGTACATCGAGACCCAAGCGCTCTTGGAAATGGCCAAGGCGCAGTTCGTCCACAGGCAGATGCAGATAGAGGAGGCCAAGCTCGAAGGCCTCACCGAGCAGATCGCCGCCGTGACCAACGAGATCGTAAGGCTCAGCGAGAGGAAGGAAACGCTGAAGAAGGAATACGCCGAGAACGAGGTTGCGATCAAAGCGAAGGAAAAGGAGATCGAGGACCAGGTCGGTCCGGAGTACAAGGAGATCAAAGGCAAGATAGAAAAGGCCAAGATCGACATGGCCATGCAGAAGGACAGGACGGAGCGGGCCGAAGAGGATATCGAAGAGCAGCAAACGATTAAAGCGGAGCTGGAAGAGGATATCGGCAAGAACCTGGCCGAACAAAAGGATTTGACAGGAGCCCTCGCTGACGTCACGGCCAGGCTGGAAAGCAGCGAGAAGGAGCTGGCCGCCGCGAAGAAAGAGGATGCGGCGATAAGCGAGGAGATCTCTAAGCACGGCGGGGAGCACACAAAGCTTCAGAACAGGCTCAACGAACTGGAAGCGGAAATCGATTCCAAAGAACAGGCGGAGCATGACGCCGAAGTAGCCTCCGCCAAGGCGGAGGCGGTGGCCGAGGAGCTGAAAAGATCGAAGGCCGCTTTGGACGAGCGGCTCCAATCCGCGGACTTTGATATAAAGGATGCGGAGTGGAACCTGAAGGAGATAAAACAGGAGGCCGGCCCCATGGGCGGGGCGGAGGACATCTCCAAGAAGATAATGGAAGCCAAAAGGAAAGAGGCCGAACTCGAAAAACAGGAGTCGGAGCTTAAAGAAGCGATACGAAGATTGGATTCCCAATATAGCGAGCTCGCCGCAGAGAAGAAGGTCGCCAGCAGAATGAACAAAGGCGACGAGGCGGTGGACGCGATAATCGAGCTCAGGAACAAGGGCATGGCCACCGGGATCCACGGAACGGTCCAGGAACTGGCCACCGTCCAGCCCGGTTACGAGACCGCGCTTGCGGTGGCCGCAGGCGGCAAGATGCGAGCGATCGTCGTCTCGGATGATCAAGTGGCGTCCGATTGCATATCATATCTCAAAAAGGAGAAGCTCGGCAGGGTGACGTTCCTGCCGCTGAACAAGATGGTAAGCAGCAAACCCAGGGCGAAGGCGATAATGACCGTCAAGCAGACGGAAGGATACGCCACGGACCTGATAGATTTCGATCAGAAATACGTGAACGTGTTCTGGTATGTGTTCCAGGATACGCTGGTCGTCAACACGATAGCGGAAGCGAGAGCGCTAATGGGCGGAGTAAGGCTGGTCACGAAGGGCGGGGAGCTGGTGGAGGCCTCCGGCGCAATGACCGGAGGTACGCTCAGTCCCCAGAACATGCTCAAGTTCGGCGCCGCGTCCGAATCCAGGCTTGATGAGGTGGGCTCCAAATTAAGAGCGGCCAACGATTCGTTAGATATCTTGAGGGTGAAGCTGAAGGAGATAAGGGATAACATCCGCGCGATGGACGACGAGATGAGGAAGCTGTCCAGCGCGGGCATGGGCGCCCAGGCAAAAATGGGACAGCTCACAGCGAAGATAACAGAGCTGAAGAAGGCGAGGCAGCAGCTGGTGGACGCGGTCTCCTCCAAGAAGAAGGAATGCGACGAGGCCGAGAAGCAGCGGATCGACCTGAAACGCGATCTGGACGGAACATCGTCCGCTTTGGCGGCGATGAGGAACGAGAGGACGGAGGTCAGGGAGAGGATCGCGTCGATCGCCCCGGCGGAATTGCAGGAAAGGATACAGAGCGTAAGGGACAGCGTTTACAGGCTTTCCAACGAGTCATCGGAGATCCGCGCGCAGAAGAACTCACTGGAAACTGAGATCGCCGGTCTGAACAAACAGCGCAGTTCCCTCGAAACCCAGCTCAGATCCGCGGAGAAGAAACTCAAAGCGAGCAGGGACGACATCGCTTCCTATGAGAAGGAGATGGAAAGGATAACCATCGATCTCGAAGCTTTGAGAAAGATCGAAAACGAAATGGAAGCCGGCATCGAAGGCCTCAGGGACGAAAAGGACGCGCTTGTGGAGAGAGGATTCAAGCTCTCCGGCGAGAAGGACTCCGTTCAGGAGAAGATAGAGGTCAAAGAGGGAATGCGGTCGTCCAACGAGGCTCAGATCATCATCGTAAGAGAGAACCTCGAACAGATAAGAGCGGAAATAGCGGAGATCAAGGTAAAGGTGGATCTTCCGATACCCTCGGAAGAGGAGATAAAACGCACGATAAGGTCATGCGAGAATATCCTGTCGAGGATAGGCAACGTCAATCTGAGAGCGATAGAGGATTACGAAGAACGCAAGACAAGATACGACAGTCTGATGGAGGACGTCGGAAAGCTGAAGAAGCAGATCAAGGAGCTAGGCGACCTCACAGAATCGCTGAACTCTCAGAAGAAGGGTCTGTTCATGCAGTCGTACGACGCCGTGGACAGGAACTTCAGGCAGATATACTCCCAATTATCTGACGGAGGGGAGGCGTACATGGGCCTGGAGAACGAGAGCGACCCGTTCCTCGGAGGCCTGACGATAAACGCAAAACCGAAGAACGGCAAGCTGCTGAGGCTGGAGGCGCTTTCGGGAGGGGAGAAATCCCTTACCGCGTTAGCATTCATATTTGCGATCCAGGAGTACCAGCCGTCCCCGTTCTACGTTTTGGACGAAGTGGATATGTTCCTGGATTCGGTGAACGCCGAGATGGTCGCAAGAAGAGTAAAATCAAGCTCCGGAAAAGCTCAGTTCATACAGGTATCATTAAGAAAAGTAACACTGGCGACCGCCGACCACCTCATCGGGGTGACCAGGCCGCCGTCCGGCATAAGCAAAGTGATAATGCAGCCGGACCTTGCCGAGGTATCGAAATACGAAGAAGAAGCATTGAAAAAACAGGAAACGGAAACTTAATAAAAAAGGATGGGATGCAAATGGATGAAACGATGAAAAAAGAAGACATGGAGCAGCATCTGCTGTTCCATAAGGCAATGGCGGAGGACAGCGACGCATACGCCAGGATAAGCGGGTATATGGGCATACTCGACAAGGCCGGGTCAGGCGAAAGGCTGAACGATCCGGTGGACGAGTCCATAAGGGCGGCCTTCAGCCTGGTCCTGGAGAACGGGATAGATCCGTGGGAGATCGACCTCAGAGAGTTCGTGAGGCTGTACTCAAAGAAAGTATCCGAGAACCGGTTCGACATGATCGTGGCCGGAAAACTTATGCTGATGGCCTGGAGGGTCCTCAGATTGCAATCGGAGGCGACATGCTCAAAATCCGACGAGCCGCTGGAGGAGGAGTTCTTCGACTTCCCACTTGAGGACGAGGACGAAGCGCTCATCGTTCCGGAAGTATCGTTCAGGGAGGCGTACAGCAGGGACGCCGTACGCCCGGTGACGATGTACGAACTGCTCGATGCGTTCGAGGAAGCGAGGGCCGAGATGGAGGTCCACCGCGAGAGGGAAAGGGTCAGGATCGAGCTGGAGGAGAAGCTTCCTAAGAAGTTCGATAATAAAGCGCACGAGGAGGATGACAAGCGCGACGTGGAGTACGTTTGGGAGAGGATAGTCAAGCTTGGAACGGGTCCGATACAGATCGACGAGCTCTACACAAAGGAAATAATGGAGAATCTCAGGACGTTCGTGGCCATACTCCACCTGGTGAGGGACGGAAGACTGGAGATATGCCAGACCGCGCTCCCGAGAGGAGAGATAATAATCGAGATGAAGGTCCCCGGAATACCCACCTCGCTTGAAAGCAGAAAGGACGGGGAAGAGGTCGAGGCGGTGAACTGAGGTGAACGAGAAGGGCGCGGTCGAGGCGGCACTCTTCTCAAGCGCCGAAAAGATCACCGTTTCAGATATAGCGGAAAGGACGGGGCTCCCGGAAGATAAGATAAGGCACGCTCTGAAGGACCTCAGGAAAGAGTACGATGATCGAGAATCGGCGGTGATGATCGCCAAGATCGGCAACGAGTACAGGATGATGCTTCGTACCGAGTACACAGATTTCACCGGGAAATTTGCGAAGGCGGAGATGACCGGGGGGATGATGCGCACTCTGAGCACCATCGCGTATAACCAGCCGGTGCTTCAATCCGAGCTTTTCAAGACCCGCGGGCCGAGGACGTACGATGATGTTCATTCGCTGATCGACATGGGCATGGTGGCCGGGAAGAAGAGCGGGCAGACGCTCGAGTTAACGACAACGAAGAAATTCTCGGAATACTTCGGCATCGGGAGCACCAGGATATCCGACATCAAGAAATGGATCGAGTCTCAGGCGAAGAATCTAGGTCCGGATCAGGACCAGTGAGGCCTTTGGTCCTTTTCGTTACCTCTCCTGAGTCTCTCTAATAAGGACACGCCCCGAATATCTCTTCTCCGAAGACGGAGCTCTATCCCAAAGCGGAACCGCCTTATGTTCTTTAGGCGTTTGTTGTCGAATAGAAGCTACTATTCCATAGGAAAGACCGAGGGATAAACAGAGTTACGCTTACCTATATATTATACGTTTTTTAGTGTAAGGATACATAAGCCAGATATTAGTAATGGCGCTGTTTAATCAGTATAGTTTATATTTGCTTGGAGATATACCAAAAATATACGGCCGCGCTGCGCAAAAACGCCAGCAAAACTGGGGTTCGGAGTAGAATTCAATGTCTGAGAAGCGTATCTCTGCAGGTTCGAAAAGGATCAACTACCATATTATAGGCGGAGTTCAGCGGAAACGCCCAGCCGACCTAATGTTAAGCGCTCATTTCGATGCGAGACCATCCTTCGGAAGAGACCTTATTTTTACCACCGCAGAAACAGAAGGGGACCGGAGGAATTAACATGAAAAAGAACAAGACACTGACGTTCACTGTCATAATGGGGGCACTCATGCTCCTGACCACCGCCGCCGCATTCATAGGGCCGGCGGACGAAAGCGAAGCATATCCAATTGATCACACGGGATACATACCAATAAGCACGCCCCAGGAGCTTGCAAAAATAGGGAAGGATCCAAGCTATCCTCTGCAAGCTAACTATTATCTCGCAAACGACATAATCTTCGGACCCGCCGATGACACCAACGGCGGAGTGGACATAAGCTTCTCGGCATCGGTATCCGGGACGGGTCTGACCATGACCCTCACTCCCGCGAGCGGGGCGGTCACGCTTTTCCACGCTCAGATAGGGGCCGTTAACACCCAATCCAACAACAACACTGTTTCTCTCTCCGGCATCCATCCCGGAACATACGCACTGGCGATAGGCGGCATGCTGGATTCGTCGATCCCGTTCGCGTACTCGGTGATCCTGAACACCCCAACGGCCGGCAATATCAGCGGAACGTTCAACAGCAACGGGAACTTTGACCCCATCGGTTCCAGCCCCACGTTTTTCAGGGGGACATTCGACGGCGACGGCCACACGATCTACGGAATGAACACGGCGGCGTTCAGCGGATCATATCTGGACGGCGGACTCTTCAAATTCGCGACAGCGGATGTGAAGATCTACAACTTAGGCATGGCGGACGGATCCGTCACCGTGGTATCGACAGGTGATCTAGCATACGCGGGCGGCATCGTCGGCAGCGGCCAGAATCTTACGATCATCGACTGCTACAACACAAGCACGGTCACCGCATCGTCGGCCTCGGCCACGTACCCACGCGTGTATGCGGGCGGTATCATCGGCCAGGCAGGATACGATGCGACGATCACCAACTGCTATAACGAGGGTTCGATCTATGCATCGGTCATCGCAGACTCGGATAGCATACTCGCGTATGCGGGAGGGATCGTCGGCGAGTACAGATACGTGAACAACGGAATAAGCGGATGCCACAACACCGGCTCGGTCGCCGCGTCGACATACACCTCGCACGCGACCATATGCGCATATGCATATGTCGGAGGCATTGCCGGTTACTGTAATGCGAATAATGCGATAACATCAGTACAGGTCAGCGATTGTTACAACGCCGGCCCGATTGCCGCGTCATCAGCCTCGTACTCGAACATACAGGCCGCCGGCATAATCGGCGGGAGCAATAAAACGATCATAACCGACTGCTACAACGCCGGCACCATCACCGCATCGCTGCCCACCGGCAACCATAGTTCGTATATGTACGCGGCCGGCATCGTCGGTTATTTGATGGAAGGATCGGTATCGGACTGCTACAACACAGCCGCGGTCGACGCATCCGCAGACGCAGCCGCTTACGTATATGCGGCCGGCATCGCCGGCAGAGGAGAAGGCGCGATAGATATGTGCTACAACACCGGCCCGATCACGGCGGCGTCATCCCAGGATTCGTACACAGGCGGCATCGCCGGCTACGGAATGAACGCGACGGTCATAACGAACTGTTACAACACAGCCCTCATTTACACGGAGAAATTGTCCACCTTGAATGTGACATCATTTTCCGGCGGCATCGCGGGAGCGGCACATGGTTCAAGGATTGTCGGATGTTACAACACCGGTTCGATCACCACCACATTATCTACCACCGGGAGCGTAAGCCCTGTGGCATTCGCAGGCGGCATCGTCGGCGGCGGGGAATCCCCGACGACCATGGATTGTTACAACACCGGCCCGATCACCGTTTCAACATCGGCCTCGACCCCAAATATGTTTCCACAGTCATATGCGGGCGGGATCCAGGGCGGCGTTCCCTATGAAGTCAGCTCAATAATAACAAACTGCTACAACATCGGCCAGGTCACCGCAGTATCCACTGCGAACCCACCATACTATTCAACCTCGTCCCCGGCTGGCATCGTCGGTCGCGGACCCTTCAATGGAGCGTTCGTATGGGTAACCAACTGTTATACCCTCGACGGAACAGCAACCAATGTCATAATTTGCCTGGGCCTGGCAGCCTCTGACGGAGGCCCAGACGTAACGCCGAGGCCCGGCCCCCAGGGATCGGGAGCAAAGACCGCTTCGGAAATGAAGCCTAGCCTTGCGGATGCTCAGAATGACCTATCCATCTATTACATCGGAACGACCACGGTAAATTTCCAATCCGTTCCCGGATGGGACTTCGTCAATGTGTGGGACGTCGACCCCGGAGTGAATTCCGGGTATCCGACGCTCCGGGCGCCCACTGACACCGGAGAGCCCTCGACCAAGACCGTGACCGGTACGGTAACGGACGGGACCAACCCCCTGGGAGACGTCACGATCTCGTTCAACGGAACATCCGTGACCACGAATTTGGGAGGGCAGTATGTCATAACCGCAGAAGAGGGAGAGACCGTGACCATAACGGGCATCGCAAAGGCAGGCTACAGAACGAACCAGCTGCTGCCGATCATCCTGACCATGGATCAGGATCACCAGCAGAACTTCGTGATGACCCAGATCCTGCTTGAGGTCTCGCCTCAGGTCAACGGGAACACGGCGATCCTAGACGGGAGCGTGGACATAGCGTCCGGTGCTTCATGGGTCTCGATATACGTGCAGTTCAGCGACGGAACATTCCAGAGAAGCGTGGCACGGCTGGGATATTCGGGCTCCACTGCCTTGTTCTTTGCCGAGCTGAGCGGAAGCGCCCCGCCGGTCATGTACATGGTATTGGCCACCGATGAAAGGCCGGTGTTCGGAACCAGCTACACCACCCTTGCGATCGAGATCGGACAGTTCTGAGAGGAACAACATGAACCGAGCGGTGAAAACAACAGCTTTGCTGGGAGTGCTCGCACTCTTGACGGTTGCTGCCGTATCCACGGTAGCGGCGGACGAGAACGGGTTCACCCGGCTTGAGGCCTCCTACGATGGCACATTTGTGAATGTCGTCGGAAACATAGATGGGAAAGACGCCGTAACCTTCGATGTCTGCGGCACGGACGGAACGACCATGATCGTAGTCGGCTTCACAGTACCAGGCCCCGACGGTTCTTTCCAAGTGAGCATCAGAGCGACCCTGCCGGTCGGCAACGGATATGTGGTCAA
>JAITCQ010000031.1 GCA_031283015.1 Candidatus Methanoplasma sp. | reverse complement strand
GATTTTGCAACATATCTGGTGACCTCCCTGCAGCTCACGCTCATCGTTCCGTTCGCCGGCGCTTCCGCATTCGTCGACACATACGTTACGTTCCTGGGCATATTTGCGGTGACCCAGCTTCCTATCGCGATGGCGGAGGGTGTTCTGATGGTCTTCTTCTTCAAGTATCTCGCCTTCGTGAGACCGGAGCTGATAAAAGATATCGGATACCGCGCGAAACAAAGCATCGGCGGCATACTTGACGCAAAGAGAAGAGAAAAGAAGGACCGGAGCCGCATGATGCTGGCCTCCTTCATCGTCGTGCTTGCGGCGATGATGCTGTTCGCTTATATCACCACCTTCTTCTTCGATATCGGCGGGTCGGACGACGCGGGGGCGGGCGCCATAGAGATCCTTATACCTGGATACGACCAATGGACGGACAATTTCATACAAGTGGGGGAATTCGGGATAAGCATCCTCTTCCTTATCCAAACGACAGTGGGCGTTCTGATACTTGCGTCCGTTCTGTATCTGCTGGTCAGGAAGAAGAAGCACGACCATGGAAGCGAGTTCAACACCGTGGATACCGCCGCGTACGCAAGTCCGATGGCGCGATGGTCCCCGCTGGCGAAGCTGCTGCTTGTGCTTTCCCTACTGGTCATAAACATAGCGTCGCCGTCGATATGGATGGCTGTGTTCACCGGCATCATCGGATTCGCGCTGCTGCTTTACGCCTCTTCCCTCAAACCACCGGCGATAATGCTGAGGCTCTTCGCATACGCGCAGATCTTCATTGTGATCGGCGCGCTGATATTCGCAATCGTCACTAACGGGGAAACGGTGATGAGGATAACGATATTCGGCTTTGCGATAAACTTCACCGACGCCGGCGTCTCGCTGGCACTTTTGATATATGCCAGGGCTACCGCCGCGCTTCTCCTGATGTTCGCGTTCGCGGCGTCGACGCCTGTCCCGCATCTCTCCGCCGCTTTGAGGAAACTTAGGCTTCCGGACGTCTTCGTGGAGATGATGGTCCTAATCTACAGATACACTTTCCTTCTGATGGAATCCGCCGAAAGGATGCACCTGGCGGCGGAATGCAGGTTCGGTTATTCGGGTTACGGGAAGAAAATGAGAACAACGTCAAAACTGGCGGCCGGAGTTTTCATCCGGTCCCTTGACACGGCGGAAAGGGGACAGATAACGCTTCAATGCAGGAACTACAAAGGAGAGTTCAGAAGCCTGTCCGAGTTCGAAGGGCGGAAAGCGGCACCTATGGCGCTTTGCGTTCTGATCGTCACCGCGGCGGCCATCATTCTCCTTTACACCCGGGGGGTTTTTACGATATGAAAATAGAAATGACGACGATCCTTGAAACGAAGGACCTGAACTATACTTACGAGGGGGGAAAACAGGCGCTGAAGAATGTTTCCATAAAGATACCGACCGGATGCAAGGTCGCTTTCGTAGGACCTAACGGGGCCGGGAAGAGCACATTGTTCATGCATTTCAACGGCATATTGAAACAGACCGAGGGAACGGTCGAATACGATTCAAAGGAGGTCGAGCATTCCAAGAAAGGGCTTATGGAACTGAGAAAGGACGTGACGTTCGTGATGCAGAACCCGGACGATCAGATCTTCAACGTGATAGTGGAGGACGACGTGGCCTTCGGCCCCTTCAACTTAGACCTTCCCATGGACGAAGTGAGAAGAAGGGTGGACGACGCGCTTAAGATGGTTGGCATGGAGAACGAACGGAAAAGGCCGATCCATCACCTGTCATTCGGACAGAAGAAAAGGGTGGCTGTCGCAAGCGCTCTCGCCATGCACCCCAAGGTCCTCATCATGGACGAACCCACCGCCGGCCTGGACCCCGAGATGGTCCACCGCCTTTACGAAATAGCCGACGAGGTGAACATGAGTGGCTCCACGGTTATCATATCGACGCATGACGTTGAAACGGCGTACTCATGGGCGGATCTCGTGGTCGTATTGGTGGAAGGCGAGGTGCTGGCACATGGGACCCCCTTCGAAGTGTTCTCGATGAAGGACGTGCTGGACAAGGCCGGCCTCTCGGTGCCGATGGTACACGCGCTGAACGAGTTCATGAGCGTGAACGGAAGGAGCAGCGTCTACGGAAGAACGATGTCTACGGTATTATTGAACATGCGCCGCGGGATCGTTCCGGGAACGTTATATGTGGTAAGGCGGGGGTATGAGGGGGAGACACGCGGCCGCATCGGCGTATATGGAAGCGCTTCGCGCGCGCTCACCGAAAAGAACGGCGTCGAGATAAACTACAGGTTCAACGCCGTCGAGAGATGCATCGAGGATATACTTAACGGGAATGACGCGTCCCTCTATCTGGACGAGACGCTGGACCACGTCCTTGACCGTAAGCTGATGGATGTGGCGGCACACGGCATCAACATATCTGTGGAAGAACTGCGCTGAGTGCGAGGAGCACGGGGGTCATATCCGCATCTTGTCGTAGTAGTGCACCACCATGCAGGACCTTTCGCATTTCCCGCATTTATTGCATTTTTTCTGATCGACCCTGAAACCGCCTTTTATGGTCACTGCCTTTTTGGGACATCCCCTTGCGCATATGCCGCACTCGGTGCACATCTCCGCCCTTATCAGCGCCTTTGCGGTCCGTTCGAAAAGGGCTTCGGCGTCCTTCTCGGTGCCGGCGGTGACCGATATCTGCCCCCCGCCGAAAAGCTTCGACCTGCCTTCTTTCGTCCTCAGCAGGGCGATCTCGAACTCCGGGGAATATCTTACCTCGCCGATGACGCTCAGAGCGTCTTCCGCATAAGAGAGGTCCCTTTTTGACGGAACGTCGATCACGGCTTCCATAGAATATCCGCCGGCCGCGCAGGGGGACGCCCCCCTCATCATCTTCACCGCCGGGCCTGTACCTTTCTTTGGCTTAAGGTCCAGATCCAGTTCCTTTGCGATCTGCACCATCTTCGGAGGCAGCACCTTCCACCTCCAGAACCCCATGTCCGCGTACTCGGGAGGAAGTCCTTTCGCCTCCGCATGCCTGCGCAGGTATCCGTCCCATCCGGAGTACATCTCCGGGTGTATCCTCTCCGTGTTCTTCCATTCGCTTGCCAGGCAGGAGGCGCAGAGATAGCACCCGATCCTTTCGAAATCCCTGT
This sequence comes from Candidatus Methanoplasma sp., assembly GCA_031283015.1. Taxonomy (GTDB): domain Archaea; phylum Thermoplasmatota; class Thermoplasmata; order Methanomassiliicoccales; family Methanomethylophilaceae; genus Methanoplasma. Next base: position 3,243 of record JAITCQ010000031.1, on the reverse strand, counting down.
CATACAACGGGTTGTAGTCCAGACCCCTCATCCATATGTATCCCCACACCTCCGCCGCGGACCACGCCCTCACCGGGTTCAGATTCGTCTGGTTCGGAACGAACGGATTCTTGGAAACAAACCCGATGTCCGACCGGGAGAACGACTCCAGCATACGGTTGCCTTCGATTGTTATCGTCCCTCCGGGGAACTCCTTTGATATCAGTTCTGTGACGGGACCGAGCTTGCATGCTTTGCAGCACTATCTGAAATCCTTAGCGGGGGGACCGAACATATCCACATTGTCCCAGAACGCGTTTCCTGCGGATGCTTTGAGCAGTTTCAATCCGTTCCTTTCTGCAAACCCTTCCGCATATTCCGACGTCTCCGGGAACTCCAGCCCAGTGTCGATGAATATCAGGGTCAAATCGTTCAGCGCCTTTGACGCGACCCCGTACGCCGCGAGGGAATCCTTCCCTCCGGAGAACGAGACCGTCACCGGCACGTTCTTTTTTGAAATGAAGGACCTTATGTCGCTGACCGCGTTCCTTTCTATTCCCTCCAAGTGCTCCCTGTTGGACCTTACGAACTCCTCCCTGCCGGACATCGGAGATATCGATCTGTCCTCGACGGGGTCCAGATCCTTTATCTTGACCGCTCTTTGAGCTGCGATCACATCCTTGCTGTCGGCCAATGCCGTCCCCGGACCCGCCTTCTTCCCTTTTCTGACGATGACCGGATCTCCCGCGGAGAAATCCCCCGTTACCTCTGTGATATCTGCGCCACTCACGACCTTGCCCTTCAGGTGTCCGGATATGCCGCCGATGGACACCAGATTCTTTACCGCATGACCGACGAATATGTCCGCGCCCGCCTGTCTTAGTTCCAGACGGAGGGAATTATCCTTAAGATCGAATCTTATGACCCCGATGACATCTCCGTGCGCGATGATCTCGTCCGATCTGTCCTCGCCGGGTATCTTGTTGAAGAACATCATCCTGCCGGAGATCGGTTCGTCTGTTCCGAAGGCTCTTTTGAAAAGGTCTTTCACGACGTCTATGCTGTCGCCCATGCACGGCCTGATGTCGCCGGGGCTATTGATCTCGAATCTCCTTCCCGCGGAACCGCAGAACGAGCATTTCTTTCCAAGGATAAGCGTTCCGCACCCATCGCACCACTGTTCCCCGACCTTGCCGTGCGCGATGTTCTGAATCATTTTCCCAGAAATCTCAATCCTATGCACATTTATAAACAATGACATGGTTCAGGATTCGATGCGGGACCCTGTCGATAACATGAGGAGAGTTGACCCCTATTATCGGGAACCTCGAGGCAAGATACGTTTCAGCAAGACGGAGGTCCTCCATATCGCGGTCGCGATAGGCGTGCTTTCCGTCGCGTTCTCGCTGATAATGCGTAACAGCACGCTTGACCCCGATGATCCGACGATGAACATCATCCTCATCGCGGGAACGTCGTTCATTCTGGTCGTATGCAGCTTCCTTTTCCATGAGTTCGGGCATAAGTTCGTCGCTCAGAGATATAACGCATGGTCGGAGTTCAGAGCATATCCGCAGGGATTGATGATGGCGATCGTGTTCTCCATCATGGGATTCCTGTTCGCCGCGCCCGGCGCCGTTTACATAAGAGGAATGATCAGCAAGGAAATGAACGGAAAGATCAGCCTCGCGGGACCCGCGGTGAACTTTGTCATCTCTGCGATCGCGATAGCCGTCTTCTTTTCAATCGAACCGGGAACGCTTGTGTACGTAGTGGTGGGAATGCTTGCCTATCTGAACGCATTCCTGGGTCTGTTCAATATGATCCCCGTGCTTCCGTTCGACGGATCGAAGATCGTGGCCTGGAGCATCCCGGTATACGCCATGGCGGCGATAGTGGGCGCCGTCGAACTTGCGATCGTCTTTTTGTATGTGATCTGAAAAATGTGAAAAGGAAAAGGTTTTCGAAAGAATTTCACATGTAATCTTCGCAGGGGTACCTGAGGCCGCCCAATATCGAGCCTTCCCACTGTTCCAGCTTTCCGGGGTTCAGGATGTTGTTGGGGTCCATCGCCTTCTTTATGGCGATGATCGAAGACAATTCGGAACCCCTTTCCTTCTTGAACATGATCGCTTTGGATATCCCCACTCCGTGCTCGCCGGTGACCGTTCCGCCGAGTTCGATGCAAACGTCGAATATCTCGTCGGTGGCCTTCACCGCCCTGTCCCACTGGTCCGCGTCGGAGGGATCGATGAGTATCTTCGTGTGGAGGTTGCCGTCGCCCGCGTGGCCGTACGTCGCGATGGTTATGCCGTTGTCCTTCGCGATCTGGTGGAACGATCTGACAGCATCGGGAACATTCGATATCGGAACGCCCATGTCGTCCGCCAGCGACACTGACACGTGTCCGGGCATAAGTGCCGACAGGGCGGCCATGATCGACTTCCTTGCGTCGGTCCAAGCGTCAATCTGCTTGGGGTCCCAGGAAGCGGTTATCGTGGTGGCGCCGGTCTCCTTGGCCACCTCTTCGATCACCTTCAGATCCCTGTTCACGATGTCCTCGCTCTCGCCGTCGGCTTCGAATATGCAGAGGGCCTCGCAGTCGGGCACCGGGTTCCCCCTGGCCTTGTTCACCGCTCTGATGCTGATGCTGTCCATCAGCTCGCAGGAGGCGGGGATCATGGGCTTGGCGATCATCGTCGCGATGCATTTGCCCGCGTCGTGTATGCTGTTGAACGTGCACAGGCAGTACGCCGACTTCTTAGGTTTGGTGGTGAGTTTGAGTGTGATCTCGGTTATTATTCCAAGCGTTCCCTCGGAGCCACACATGAGGCGCGCAAGCTGGTATCCGGACGAGTCCTTGATCGTCCTGGTCCCCGCGCGGACTATCTCTCCGTCGGCTTTCACAAAGGTGAGTCCAAGAACATAGTCCCTTGTGGCCCCGTATTTCACCGCCCTCATACCGGAGGCGTTGAGCGCCACCATCCCTCCGATCTGACACGCCTCGGCGGAGCCAGGGGCGGGAGGGAAGAAGAACCCGTATTTTGAAAGCTCGTCGTTGAGGTCGTTGTAGTTGATGCCGGGTTCGACGTCGACCCACAGGTCCGCCACGCTTACCTTCTTGACCTTGTTCATCCTCTGCATGGCCATGACTATCCCGCCTTTTATAGGAACTGCGGAACCGCAAAGTCCCGTTCCGGCGCCTCTCGCCACGACCGGTATCCTCTCTTTGTTGGCGATCTTCATTATCTCCGAGACCTGCTC
>JAITCQ010000006.1 GCA_031283015.1 Candidatus Methanoplasma sp. | reverse complement strand
TCCGTAATAGGCGTTGGCCATGTCGTCCTCGTAATCGACGGCATCCATGAGGCTGAACACGTTCCCGAGGAAGCTGTCCCTTTGATTGAGGATGGAAATGTATCCTTTCAGGACCTCCGTTCCTCCCGGCTCCGGCGGCCTTACTTTGATCTCTTCCGCTCTGACCGTTCCTTTCTTCGCCAGATCGCCTTCGTCGTCCAGCACCATCCAGTCTATCCTTCCGGTCGAGTTGTCCGCGAGGAAGATGTTCCAGTCCCAGTTCTCGCCGCAATATACCGGTGCGTTGACCGGATCGTCGGCGGCCATCGATTCCATGGCCGTTTCCATGGCCGCTTCGCTTAATTCTTCTATGTCCGCCGGTTCGCATTTGATGTCGTCTAGTGTCATGACCGGTTCGGTCATGGTCATCTCCATGACCTTACCGACATATGCCAGATCTGTAAAATTATCTAAGTTCTCGTTCACAGACCTCCTTATCGCTGACGGATCTCCCATCACCCCCGCCTCCTTGCAGTTGCGGTAGAATTCGGCGTATACGTTCCCGGCCTCCTTCACCGCTCTTTTTATCCTGCCTTCCGCGTTTCGGACGATGCCCTCGGCCTCGAGCACGGCGTCTGCGCCGCTCTCGGTCCAAACGCCCCTGCATGAAAGGTCCAGTTCGACCTTTATCCTGTCTCCCGCATAAATGTGGTACGGGAACTGTCTGCAGTATGCCGGCCTGTTCGCATAGACGGAACATCTGCGTCCGTTCAGGAACACACATGAGCCTTTGCCCTTCTTCAGCGCCAACGCTAGGTACGGTTCCGGGCCTTTGCTGCGCACGAGGCTCTTTTGGTGTTCTTTCATAAAGAAATGCCTTTCCTCCGCGAGGACCTCCGGCTGGCAGAGACAGCAAAGCCCGCATCCCTCCGGACACTCGGCCTTCCTTCCCTTCAGTTCGGAGTAATCAATCTCGATATCCGCCATATACATCCTTCCCGATCTTATCTCCGCAGAACTCCCCGCCGTCGATCTGGATCTCTCCTCTCACCATCACGATCTCCGGGAACACCGCTTCCCATCCGTCATACGGCGAATGTCCGGCCTTGCTATGAAGTTTTCTTATGTCGACGGCGGTGACGTTCCTCAGATCGAATACCGAAAGGTCTGCGTCGTAACCTTCCTCGATCCTTCCCTTCCTCATTCCAAAAGACGCGGCGGGGGCCTCCGATCCCATGGACACCGCCTGCGGTAACGGAACGATGTTCTTCCTTACCATGTTCATCACTATGGGGATCGTGGTCTCGACGCCGGGGATCCCGCTGGGAGCCGAGTCGAAATCCTGGGATTTGTCGGATATCGTGTGAGGGGCGTGGTCGCTGCCGAACATCGATACCTTTCCGCCGATGAACGCTTTGTAAAGGCCGTCCCTCACGGAGGCGCTCCTTATCGGAGGATTCACTTTGTATTCGGACGTTGAGAACTTTTCCGGTTCGAAGAAAAGGTGGTGCAACGTCACTTCCGTCGTGAAACCGAGATCGTTCGCCAAGGCCACACTTTCCGCGTTCGTGTTGTGGCATATGTTCATCTTCATCCCTTTGAAACGGGACAGCCTTCTCAGCGCGTTGATCTCCGCCTCGACCGGGCGGTTCCTGAGGTGGTCCCTACAGTTCCTCTCCGGTCCCCTGGCGATCATGCTGTCATCCTCGGCGTGGACGCTCACTCTTTTTCCGGTCCTGGATATGTCGCGGATAGCGGCCCCGATCTCGGCGTCGTCGTTGAGCAGTATCTTCCCCGTGGTGGAACCCATGAAAAGCTTGAACCCCGGGACCAGCGGCGCCATCATGCCCGCGTTGCACCCGGGGGTCACCGCCGCGAACAGTCCGTAATCGGCATACGCCCGACCGCTCACGTGTTTCTTCTTTTCAAGCAGCGCGCCGACATCCGACACCGGCGGGATCGTGTTGGGCATGTCCAGCACACAGGTGACCCCTCCGTGCACCGCCGCGAGGGTGCCGGAGGAGAAGTCCTCCTTCTCCGTCATCCCGGGATCCCTGAAATGCACATGGGGGTCCACGAACCCCGGGAGTATCACGCCGCCGGGGACGTCGATCCTCTTCTCTCCGCCGCGTATCGAACTCTTCACCTCGGCGATCTTTCCGCCGGATATCCCTATCTCAAGGTACTTTATCTCTCCGCCGGCGAACGCCCTTCCGCACACAACGACATCGAAGCTCAGAGCATCACTTCCTTACCACCTCTCCTCTAGGCGATGTTTCGGAGAATATCTCTCCGCTGAAAACATCTATTACCGCCCCAGGCTCCTTCCAGGCGCCGGGGCCGAGACCGGCCTTCATCGACAGGTGCCGCAGGAACTCTTCCGCATCCCATCCGAACTCCGAAGGGACCTGAGGGAGTAGGAGTCCTCTTCTTCCTCTGTGGGAGATTATCAACCCGTCCCTGCCTATGACTATCTTTGAAAGGAGCTCTTCCGGCGTTCCGTACGGGATCCTTTGCGGTACCGTAAGGATCGTCACTTCGAATGTGCATCTGTCTGTCTCGTCAAACGTCAGATCCCTAAATCTAGGATCGTGGCATGCCGCCTCGGCGGACATCATCAGCGCGTCTTTGAGCGGGAACGCCGGTTCGGGGTATCCGATGCACCCTCTCAGGTCTCCGGATGGGTACTGGGATATCGTGACGAACACGCCTTTTTTTTCGGAGAACCCTTCCGGTAAAGAGGGCTCGGCGGACCTTCCTCTCGTTTCGGCCTCCGCGCAGCGCCTTGCCGCTCTGACAGCGGCGATACCGTCTTCGAGCTCCATCTTAATCGCTGTTCTTTTCCGAAGGGGTCTTCGGTTTGGACGATGGCTTCTTCTTCGGCGCGGACTTTATCTCCACTTTCTCTGGTGTTTTGGTCCCCGCTCCGCCGCGACCGGCGCCGGGTTTGGAGAAGTTATCCGACGCATTCTTCCTTGCCGCTTCGGCCTTGTCCGCCATATCCTTTATGTGTTCGGGGAACGGCATCGCCTTCATCAGGGCGCTCACGGCCATCATGAACTCCATTCCCATTGCCATGAAGTGCTTCTGAACCTCCGGGTCGGTGAACGCGTTGAACATCTCCTGCGCCGTATCCTTGGCCTTGTTCTTCCGTTCCTCCGCCGAATCCTTCGCTTTCGCCCACTCTTCGCTGAATGTGTCCCTGAAGAATTCCTTCTCTTCTTTGAGGAATTTCCCTATCATCTCCTTCTCCTCTTTGAAGAGTCTCTCTATCATCTCTTTATTCTCTTTGAGGAACTTCTCCAACTCAGGATCGATGTAACTCTTGTCCTTTTCACTCATTTGATCCCTCCACTTTCCGCAGCCTCTCTGAATACCGAAGGGCGGTCATATGTCTTAAAAAGTTTGTTCCTCCGCCGCCCGCGTTCGTCTTAGACGCCCCTTTGTAAGACGAAGGACAGTGGAAAGATGCGTCTTCCGGGGCCATACGGCCTGTTCTTTCCGTTTCACAATAATACAGCAGAAGCGCTCGGGTGCGTTTCACACAAGGTCTCCGAAGGTTTATCTATCCAGACATTCGTTTTTATTTATCTATCGACCGGTAGATAAAAATTTCTTAGGTGTGGGTGAAAGAAAATGAGCGTAGAGATGACACCGACCAGACGCGCGCTGGCCGCAGTACTGGGCGGGAAGGTTGATTATGTGCCTCCCGCCAATCCGCTGGCGCAGACGACCAAAGAACTGATGGAATATTCGAAGGCAAGCTGGCCAAAGGCACACAAGGACCCGAAGATGATGGCCGACCTCGCCGCGGCGCCGTGGGAGGTCTGCGGGATAGAGGCCGCGAGGCCGCAGTTCGACATCTCCCTGGAGGCGGAGGTGCTGGGATGCAAACTCGATTGGAACAAACCGGACAGGCCGCCGGTGACCGGTCCGGCGTACAAGGACCCGAAGGACATCACTTGGCCCGACGATCTCGAGAATGCCGGAAGGGTCCCGTATGTTCTGGGCGCAATAGACATACTTCGCAAGAGGTACGCCGGCGACCTTCCGATAATACCGGTGATCACGGCGCCGTTCACCGTGGCGGGGCACATAATCGGCGTCGAGAGATTGGTGATGATGACCGTGACGGACCCGGATGGGGCGCACGCCGCGATAAGCGCCGCGACCGATTTCTGCATCGCGTACGGACGGCTGCAGACGGCGTACGGTGCGCACATCCTTTTCCCAGCTGACCCGTCGGCGTCCGGCGACCTGATATCCCCTCAGACATACAAGGAGTTCGTGCTGCCGTATCACCAGAAGTTCGCGAAAGGAGTGAGCTGTCCGAAGATACTGCACATCTGCGGGCACACCGAGAAACTTCTGCCGCACATCAAGAAAAGCGGGATGGATTGCTTCTCTTTCGACGCGCCTCCGGTGTGGTACGTCCGCCAGCAGCTGGGCAACGCGATGAGCTGCCTCGGAAGCCTGGATGTCATAGACCTTATGCCCGGAGGAACACCAGAGCAGGTCTACGACAGGACGGTCCAGTGCATAAAGGAGGGAGTGGATGTTGTCGGGACGGCGTGCGACGTGTCCTTCGGGACATCGCTGGCAAACCTGAAAGCGTATGTTAGAGCGTGCCGCGAGACCCGCGTCCCCGACCCGGACAGCGCGGAGGACTGCGTCCGCGCCATAGGGATGGCGAGGGCCAGGATGAAGGCCGAAAAGAAGATCGAGCTCGGAGGTGAGGGCGATGCGTTCTGATATTATGTTCGAGAGGATCGAAACACTGCGTCTGACAGATCCCAAAAGATACGAAGCGCTCATCAGAGAAGGGATGGCATATGAACAGGGAGAATACGGAAAGGCAGAAAAGAGAACAGCCACCCTGAAAAGCCTGGAAGAGGCGCATTTCTCGAAGGAGGCGAAATACGCAAGCATATCAAAAGCGGTGCTGGAAGGAAAGAAGGCCGATGTGGTCAGACAGACCAAGGAACTGCTCTCCGGCGGAAAGGACCCGGTGGACCTGGTGTCCAACGCGCTGATGCCAGGCATACAGGTGCAGTGCGAGATGTACGACCAGGGGAACGCGTACGTCCCGGAGATCCTGATGTCCAATGACGCGATGCTAGGCGGCATAGCGCTGTGCCAAGAGAAGCTTGGAAACATACCGATGAAGGGAAAGGTCATCTCGTTCGTCGCCGAAGGCGATCTTCACGATATAGGGAAGAACATCGTGGCGGCGATCATGAGGGCCAACGGATATATGGTGGTCGATCTCGGAAGGGATGTTCCGGCCTCGGTGGTCGCGGAGACGGCGGATAAGGAAAAGGCCAACATGGTATGCGGCTCCACTCTGATGAGCACCACCAAGCCCGGGCTGGTGGAGACGGCGCAGATCTTGGGAAAGAAGTTGCCGAAAGTGCCGATAGCATGCGGAGGCGCCGCTGTCTCCGCGAATTTCGTCGGAACCTTCGACAACGCCATTTACACCAAGTCCCCCCTGATCACCGTGAATACGGCGAACGAAGTGATCAAAGGAAAGAACTGGAAGGACTTCCGCTGATCATTCCCCGAACCATTTTAAAAAGATGAGCTGACCACTCATCTTTTTCTTTTGAATTTGATTATCAGGTCCTCGCCGTCGAACTCTGCGCCGAGCATCTCCGCGTCGCTCAGCGTCAGCGGGAGGGAGACCGTTCTCTTCTGGTCCCCGGCCTTCACTATCACGGAGTTATTGCTCCCTCTGAACAGTTCTATATCATCCTTGTTCAGGAACGGCATTTTGATGTACAGCTTGTCTATGCCGTTCTCCGTCTCGAAGCGCATGGGGCTCGTTTTTGCGTAAAGTTCCGCCGGATCGGAATCGCCGAAGATCATATCCGCCATCATGTCCAGGCTCTCCGGCCCCCTCAGCTCGGTCCGGAGCTGCTGCGCGTACATTATCTTCAGGGGGTCGAACGCCTCATGTATCATCTCCATATAGCCTTCCTGCTCCTCAAGCTTACTGGCCATGAAGCTCCCGTCCGCGTCCGACGGGAGGACCTTGTTCACAATTAGGCACTCCACCGTCTTGTTGTAAAGGCAGAGATATGCGTAAGAGCGCATGGTCTCGTTTATCGGCATCCTCTCCGGATTGAGAACGAGTCGGATAGTGGTGCTACCGGCGTCCTCCAACACCTCTTTCACCCTTTCCATGTTGTCCTTTATGTCCTCCAGGCTGTCCATCACCTCTTTGGAGGGCAGAGGCAGATCTATCATCTTTCCCACGGTCAGCCTTGCTATCGACACCATCCTCTTCAGCAGCCCGAATAGCTTATCGATATACCAGTTCGAGACGTCCGGAAAACTGAGGAGCCTCAGGGTCTCGCCGGTGGGAGGGGTGTCTATGATCACAACGTCATATTCCCCGCCGTCCTTGAATTGAAGAACGTAGAAAAGAGCGGCGGCCATCTCCATCCCGGGGAGTATGGCCATCTCCTCGGCGGTGATGTCGTCGACCCCCTGGGACAGCATGAACGCAGATATGTAATCCTTTATGCTGGACCATTTCGTCCTCATCTCATGTATTATGTTGAGTTCCAGGGCGTCGAGGTTCTCCTCGACGGTGACGATCTCCGCGGACAGCTTCACATCCAAGGAATCCCCGAGCGAATGGGCGGTGTCGACGCTCATTATCACCGTGCGGTATCCCAGCTTTGCGCATCTGCGGGCGGTGGCCGCGGCCACTGACGTCTTTCCCACCCCTCCCTTTCCGCTGTAAATGATGGTTCTCATGCTCTCCGCTCCGTCCGTCATCCCGTTTCCCTGACGCATCCTCTCTGATCGATCGTCAGAACGGTCAGCGGGATATCCTTCCCCGACCTGGCAAGCGCGTCGCGGGCGATCCTGTCGAGAGTGCAGCAGGGCACGGTCATCCTTGCCACCGTCAGCGTTCCGATGCTGTTGTTCGACAGGACCTCGACCAACTTTTCCGCCAGACCGGTGTCGAACTTCGGGCAGCATATCGTCACCGCCCTTCCTTTGATGAGATCTTCGTGGATCTTTGAACACGCGAATGCGGAGCAGTCGGCTGCCAGCAGGAGGTCTGCACCTTTGAATATCGGAGACGCGGAATACACCAGTCTCAGCTTCACTGGCCATTGTCTCAGCTCGCTGCTGCCAGGCTCCGTCTGGGAATGGTTGATCTGCGTGAGAGAACGGGGCGGCGCACCCGGCATGATGATCCGGGGGGCCTCGCATCCGCAAAGCTCTATGAAAGATATCGCTCCCTTGGGACACGCAGGCAGGCAGTCGCCCAGGCCGTCGCAGATGTCCTCTCCGATCAGCTTGGCCTTGCCACCGATCACCGCCAATGCTCCCTCATGGCATGCTTCGACGCACAACCCGCAGCCGTCGCATTTGAACTCGTCGATGACAATGCCTTTTTCCATTATCAGGCATAACGTCTGCGGCCTATTATACAATTATGCAAAAAGAGATTTGGCTGACCCGGAAATAACGGAGGAAAAACCGAGGAGGGTCCGGGTCAGCCCGGGCGTATGTTCAGCCCATGTGTTTGGCAGCGTCCTTGAGTATCTTTTCCACCTCCTCGGACGAGGGTTTGCGGTCGTTGCAACAATCCATAAACGCATCCGTGTATTCGACCACGATCGCACACAATGCTTCCACCATGACGTACGTATCTATTTTGCTGATCTCGAACAGGTCCATTATCGTGTTTTTGAGCATTTCCGCTTCCGGGGATATCGTTATTGACATCATGCGATAGCGATTTTCTTCATGGTGTATATAAGCGGACCAATACATGTAGTATAGTTCGTGCCGTGCGTACAGAACAGATCAGCGATCATAGGAGTGCAGAACATCGACATCGAACGAAGAGATGCTCTGCGGGAAAATAGCGGAGCCAGCAAGAATGGGAGTGCCGAGGACGGGTTTCGAACCCGCGACCTTCGGATTTCCCTGGAAGAGGTCTGTTGACCAGAACCCTATGAGTCCGACGCTCCACCAGGCTGAGCCACCTCGGCATAAGTTGGTTTGGTTGGGAATGGGTTTTTGTTTAATAAGTTTTGGAGGAT
>JAITCQ010000101.1 GCA_031283015.1 Candidatus Methanoplasma sp. | reverse complement strand
CTCCGACGAGATATACGATAAATTGGTATTCGAGGGGAAGTTCTTCTCGGCGTCGGAACTGCCGTCCGACGTCCCGAGGATAATATTCAACGGGTTCTCCAAAGTGAACCTGATGCCCGGATGGAGGGAAGGGTACTGTTACTTCATGTACGAAGGCGACTTCATGGACGAGGTCCGGGAAGGGATGATGAAGCAGCTCCGCACGAGGATCTGCGCAAACGTTCCGTGCCAGGAAGCGGCCAGGGCGTCCCTGCAGGGTCCTCAGGACTACATAATGGAGATGAATCGGAAACTGAAGGAAAGGGGCGACTTCACATACAAAAGGCTGAACGAGATACCCGGCATAACCACCAATAAGGCGAAGGGCGCCTTCTATATGTTCCCGAAGGTCGAACTATACGATTGGAAGACCGACAAGGAATTCGTTGTCAATCTGATAAACGAGGAAGGAGTGGTGTTCGTCCATGGATCGGGATTCTGCAGCGAGTACGGAGGTGGCCATTTCAGAACGATACTCCTCCCGCCGCTGAAGGTCATGGAGGAAGCTTACGACAAGCTCGAGAAGTTCATGAAAAGGCACAGCCGCTGACGCCGGGGTCTTCGCACAATGCCCCGGTGAGACATTGATGCTTTGATCTGGGTTCTTTCCATAACCCTCATTCCGGTGAATTCACGAAAGAACCGTTCCCTGTCAGCCAGGGAACATGAAAGTTCTTATCCGTATAGCATGATGCGGACTGGGGGTATGTCGTGGACAACATAACGAAAAAGGTCAGAGAAGAGATCGAAAGAGGATGGATCGGCCCCGACGGAAGTTGTCCGTACCACCCGTGCCATTTCTCCGGCCAGGACTGCACGTTCTGTTACTGCCCGTTCTATCCCTGCCTCGACGAGGACCTCGGGCAGACCCTGAAGTCCAAAAGAGGCTCGGACATCTGGGACTGTTCCTATTGTCTTTTCATCCACAGGCAGGAGGTGGGGAAGTTCGTTATGTCCGAGATAAAGGATCGAGAAATAACCGAACCGAAGGACCCCCGGATGAAGGATATACTGAAAGAAGCGAAGGCAAGATATCACAAAAAGGGACGGTCGCTGATGGTGCTCGGGGCGACGTCCGACGCCGGCAAATCGATAGCCGTGGCCGCAATATGCAGGATACTCCACAAAAGAGGGTTCCTTGTCGCGCCGTTCAAGTCGCAGAACATGAGCCTGAACTCAAAGGTCACCAGAAGGGGATTTGAGATCGCGATGATCCAGACCATTCAAAGCAAGGCCGCCGGGCTGAAGAACCCGGATCAGTATATGAACCCGATACTACTGAAACCGAAAGGTGACACCGTATCGCAGGTCACGGTGGAAGGGAAGCCTTACGGCGACTATAACGTAAAGGATTATTACGAAAAGTTCGTGCCCGGGCCGGGCGCCGGGATAGTAAGGAGGAACGCCGAGTTCCTGAAAGGACGGTACGACTTCGTGGTCATGGAAGGCGCCGGATCCCCGGCGGAGATCAACATCTACGACAGGGACATCGCGAATATCGGCGCGGCGAAGATAGCCGGCGCGCCCTGCATATTGATCGTGAACGTGGAGTGGGGCGGCGCGTTCGCATATGCGGCGGGGACCGTCAAACTGATACCAGAAGAGGACCGGGGACTGATAAAAGGGATAATCCTGAACAATATCCGGGGGGACATATCGAGGATGGCCACGGGAGCGAAGGAGCTTGAAAGGATCCTCGGCATCCCCGTGATAGGTATGATACCCCATATAGACCTCCAGCTTCCCCTTGAAGACTCCGAGGCCCTCAGAGGAATGAAGAGCATGGGCGGCGGGAACATGAAGATATCCGTGATAAGGTTGCCGAGGATATCCAACTTCACAGATCTCGATCCTCTTTACATGGAGGACGCTTCCGTGAGGTTCGTCACCGAACCGGAAGAACTAGAGGGCACCGGCGCGATAATCATCCCAGGGACGAAGAACACCATCAGCGACCTGATCTGGCTGAAAGAGAAGGGCTTGGACAGGGCGATCAAAGGAATGAAAGGAAAGGTCCCCATACTCGGATTATGCGGAGGATACCAGATGATGGGCCGTTCCCTGGAGGACCCCAACGGGCTGGAGGGTCCCTACCCCGGGACGTTCGAGGGATTGGGATTATTCGATAACGTCACCAGATGGGACGAATACAAAAAAAGGACGATACAGGACGAAGGCATCCTGATCAAGACTGGGGAGCCGGTGACCGGTTACGAGATACACATGGGGAACAGCGAGGTGAACGAGGACCCGTTGTTCAAGATCGAGCGTTTCACGGGAGACGAGGCCGAGGGTTCGATAAGAGAGGACGAAATGTTATTCGGTACGTACCTCCACGGCGTGCTGGAGAAACCCTCCTTCAGAAGATTCTTCCTTTCCTTCGTCAAAGAAGGGAAGGATGTGCTTTCCGCCTCCCCGCCCAAGGATTACGACGACCTCATCGAAGAGAACATCGAGAGATTGGCGGTATCTTTCGAGGAGAACATGGATATGGAAAGGATAATGAAGATATTGGAGGGGGGACCGTGAAGATAATATTCCTGGGAACGGCGTCAGGCGCCGGGAAGACCACGGTCACGGCGTTGTACTGCAGGTACCTAAGCAGAAAAGGCGTTTCCGTCTCGCCCTTCAAGGCCTTCAATCTATCCCTTAATTCATTCGTCACGAAAGAGGGGTGCGAGATAGGCATGGGGCAGGCCTTCCAGGCATGGGTGTCCGGGGTCGAGCCGTCAGGCGACATGAACCCGGCGCTTCTGAAACCCTCCGGCGGGGGCGTCATGCAGCTGGTGGTGAACGGGAAGGCGCAGAACGACGTCTCTTCGGACAATCCGATGGATTCGAAAGCGGTCCTGATCGAGGCCTGCAAAGCCTTCGACCGGTTATCGGAAAGATATGACGCGGTGGTGTGCGAAGGGTCCGGGTCCCCGGCGGAACTTAATCTTATGGACCGGGACATCGCGAACATCGGCCTGATGAGAGAGCGTGGCGTCCCCGCGATCCTCGTAGGCGACATCGGAAGAGGCGGGGTGTTCGCCGCCCTTTACGGAACGTGGCTGCTGATGCCGGAGGATGTCCGCCCCCTGCTGAAAGGGTTCATAATAAACAGGTTCAGGGGCGACCCCTCCATACTCTGGGAGGCGGTCGAGAGGATATCGGACATGACGGGAATGAGATTCCTGGGGATGATACCGCATATGGACCTGAAATTCCCGGAGGAGGACTCCCTGTCCGATATGGGAGGAAAGCTTGAGGGCCCCACGGTGATGGACGCCTTCATAAGCAACGCCGATTCCCTGCTGGGATCGGCGGAGGAGTACGGGTTGGACCTGAAAGCGATAGAAGAGATCTCATCCGCCTGAGGCCACTCTGACGGCCTTTATCACGGCGCCGTCGGATACTGGCGTGTCCATAGGGACCACCCTTTCGTTGATCATGAAAACGAAGGCGTCCGGAACGTAGTCCAGCGAGCGGACGGCGTCGCCTATGGTCGGTCCGCATACTATCTCATATTCGTTGCTGCCAATCGATATCTTTGCGCCCATGATAGTGAATCAGAATGCTCTTATTTTGATTTTTTGACAATCGGTTCTAAATATTGCGAAGGTATCGACGAGACGATGATGAGATCAGGCGGAATATTGGTCGTAATCGCGGCGGTGGCGGCAGCCGCGCTGTTCGCCGCCGGGTCTCCGCTCGTTTCCGCAGACAAGGTGAATGTGTATTATGATTACAATCCCGACATCAGCGTAGGCTTCCCCGTCGGAGAGAACATAGAGAGAGGAGGCACGCTGGTAATAGATCTTTATTCGGAGGTCTACGACATGGAGAAAAGCGGAATAATGTTCTATGCCGTCGACGCCAGAGGCAACTATGACCCGGTAACGTCGGTCATAACCCCCTATAATCTCACAGTGACCGAGGACGGTACCGTCAAACGCATATTCATCAACCTGGCCCAGGACATCAGGATAAATTTCAGCGATCTGGTGGATCTCGAAGCGCAGACCGTTCTCGACGGATCGGAAGAAGACACTGCCTGGGAGGACGCGTTTACGATGACCGTCCTTTTTGCGTCGATGATCGCTTCGATCGTCATGCTGATCGTAATGAGATGGATGACCTGGAAATTCGACTCCCTTTTAAAAGACGCGGAAGGGACAGCATGAAGATCGAGGACTTCTTCAGGACGCCTGAAGAGATATTTGTGATAGACACCGAGACCACCGGCCTCGACGGCGGACCCAGGGACCTGGTGGTCGACATAGGCATATGCTCTGTGAACCTTTTCAGAGAGACCGTGAAAGATGTCTACTCGTCGGTCGTCGGTTATGACGTGACCGAGTGGGATGACCGCAGGTCAAAAGCGTGGATATTCGAGAACAGCGATCTGACCCTGGACAAGGTCGCCGCGGCTCGTCCGCTGTTCAAAGTGAGAGAGGACGTCGCTGGGCTGCTCAGAGGCAGGACGGCCACGTCGTATAATGTGCCATTCGACATGGACAAATTCCTGTTTAGAGAGCCGTGGCATCTCAGGGGAGTGTTCAGCGTCTGCACTGACATAATGAAGGCCGCCGCCGATGTATGCAAGCTTCCCAGCGAGCTATACGGCGTCAGATACAAGTTCCCTAAGCTTGACCACGCATACAAGACGATCGCCGAGGGCGATCCCGCCGGTATCGGAGACAAACAGGACCACCGCGCGTTATCGGACGCAAGGATGGCGGCTTACGTCATGATCGGGATGCACAGGTCCGGAAACTACCGCCCGTGATCACTTCTCTTTTCCGATCTCGGTCTCAAGCGATCTTCTGTACGCGGACTCCGCAGCGTCGGACACCTTTCTCATGAACCTGCTTTTCAGGAAGAGCACGGCGGAGAGGAACCACACGGCCACAAAACCGAGGATGAGCAGATGGTATGCCGGAGGGAACAGCGCGAGCGAAGCGACCTCCACCGCTACCTGCGGCACCAGATATACAAGCGCCACGAGACCGAAAAGCAGCAGGGCCAGCAGGGTAGGCTTGAGGTCCCGGGAGACCTCTCCTCCCACCGAGTAGAACCTGGCAAGCGGGTAGATGAAGAAGAGCTGGGCTATTCCGGCCAGCATCAGGAAGATCAGCATGGCGTTCCTTGCGGTCACATCCTCATACCTCTCGCCATCGAGGGACATATGCTCCCAGAACCCGTTCCAGTCGCTCCACATGGACGGGCCGTCGTATCCTTCGTACATGCTATGATAGAAATCGTATCCGAGGTCGAACGAACCGTTCCCGGTGCAGAACAGGAAAACGGCGTATATACCAAACCCGAATCCAGCTATCAGCACCGCCATGGGTATGGAGAACCTCAGCACCCCGGGCAGGATCAGCGTTCTATTGTTGGATGGTCTGGCCCATATCGCCATGAAGAACGCCGCGAAGGACACCGATGCGAGCGCGTAAAATGCGTTGTGTACAGGCAGCATGGGGACCCTGCCGAGCGCAAGCAGAAGGACCCCCACGACCGCCGCGAGCACGAAGTTCCTTGTAAGGTACAGGCGGAGAATGTCCCTCATACCGGTCACCGTCCTTTTACCTTCGACGATCGCTTTCGGGAGCGCCGAGAAACGGTCGTCCACAAGGACCATGTCCGCGACGCCTCTCGCGGCGCCGCTGCCGCTCTGAAGCGCGATCCCCACGTTGGCGGCCTTAAGGGACCTCACGTCGTTGACCCCGTCGCCGACCATCGCGACGTACCTTCCGTTCTTTTTCAGAGAGGCTACGACCATCTCCTTCTGTTCGGGCTTCATTCTTCCGAAGATGTTCGTTCCGAGGGCCGCCTCTTCGAATTCTTTTTCAGACAGCGCGGCGAGCTCGTCGCCCGAGATGATTCTCCTGTCTCCGGGGATCTCCGCCAGCGAGAATAAGGCGTTCACCGTCTCCGGGTCGTCCCCGGATATCACCTTGAGGTCCATGCCGCTCTTTTGAAAATCCTCTATTATCGCTCTGCAATCGGGTCTGACCTCGTCCCTAATAGAAATGAGCGCTATCAATTCCAGCTTCGGGATGACGGGCTCGTCGCCGGAATATATCTCGGAACCAGGACCTCCGCAGAGGACCACCGTCCTCAGCCCTTTGCGAGAGAGCTCCGATATCCTTTCCGTGATGTCCGTATTTCCGACATGATCTTTCAGCACAGACCATGCGCCCACGAACAGCGACCGTGACGTACCGCCGTACGATATCCTGACGGCGCTGTACTTCCGCTCGGAGGAGAACTGCACCTCCTCTTCAAGAACGGATCCCTCGCACCCGAACGCCTTCTCCAATGCTTTTACGGTGGTGTTCTTGCTTCCGGTCGCATGAACGAACAATCGGACGGAGAGTTCCGCTTCGTTCCTGTCCACGAATGTTTCCATATCGTTGTAGACGAGGTTGTTCGTCGTGATCGTTCCGGTCTTATCCATGCAAACGGTGTCCACGTGGCTCATGGATTCCACCGAGTTCGAATTCTGCAGCAGCACGCCGCCGTTCGCCATCCGGACCGCCGCTATCATGTAGGTGATCGTGATGAGAAGGAAGAGGGCTATCGGAACTATATCCAACACCAACACCGATTTTATGGCGAAGAGCTTCGCCGTGCCGCCTCCCAGAAAGTTGATCGCCGCCAGTATCAGCAGGAAGATGAACGCCGTCAGCATCAACATCTTCGTCACCGTCGACGTTTCCCTCTGCAGGGGCGTGTTCTTCCGATTGTATTTTTTGGCGCTTACGAGCATCTTCGATGCCAGCGTATCCTCGCCGAGGGCGGTGACCTTATAATAGCCGCTTCCGGTCACGCAGAACGCCCCGGAATGGACGGTGTCCCCGATATGCTTCCTCACCGACCGCGACTCGCCGGTGAGCAGGGATTCGTCCATCTCCAGCGAGGCCGAGGTAATGAGTTCACCGTCGACCTGGGCCTGGTCGCCGGACGACAGACGGATGATATCGTCCAAGACTATCTCGGAGGGATCGATCTTCGTCTCTTCGCCGTTCCTTATGACGTGGACGGTGGGTCTCAGAAGCAGAGCGATCTTGTCGAGCCTTCTTTTCGCTCTCATCTCCTGTACGGTGGAGATCAGAACGTTGAGCGCAATGACGCCCGTGGCCGAGAGGGCGCTAATCGGTTCGTCAAAATAAAGCAGGGCGGCACCCACGATGATCAGGATAAGGTTGAACGTGGTGCATACGTTCTTAACTATTATGTCAAGATAACTCCTGCTGACCCGGGACTCGAACTTGTTGACCTTCCCCTCGGAGATCCTGGCCCTTACCTCCTCGCCGGTGAGTCCCCTCGGTTCCATAGTGGATGAACGTCATTTCAGATTATAAAGAGATATACTCTCCGACCCTCTGGGCGATGACGTCCGCCGGAAGAGGGTCAAAAACGACCGTCCTTCCCTGGGAGACATAATCGATGATGCATTTCGCCGGTCTCCTGAAATGGCCGGAGGCCGCGTGGGCATACACGCCCAGCTGTATCTTGTATTCGGATTCATAGGATCCGTCCGCGTCTGTTTTGTAATCATGTATCTCGACCACGTCCGGTCTTACCACAAGAAGGTCAATGATCCCCTTCAGGGTGACGTTGAGATCGTTGAACGGGAGGGAACATTCCTTCTCAGGATAGACGAGGTCCGCATCCGACGCGGTCGTAAGGATAGCCTTTATCGCCGAGACCTCCGGTCGTCCGTCGTCCACTTCGTGACCGACCGCCAGCGCATATGCCAGCTCGTGTATTTCCGTTCCGTATTCCTTCCCTTTCCCGGAGAACTCGTCGGTATCGGCGTCCGGTCTGAGGGAGCCGAGGGACCTCATTATGTCATGCACTCCGAGGTTGACCCTCCTCGGATTGAACTTTCCGACCACGGGGGCGGAGATGAGGCTGGTCTCCGATCCGAGGTCCATCCTCCCCACGCCGCCCTTCCCGCATTCCCTTTTCCTACCCTTCGAAAGGTGTTCGAAGAAAAGGGAAGGCTTCGGCCCGGAAACTACGGTGACATACTGCTTGGCCCTGGAGAGGGCGACGAACATCAGTCTCCTCTCTTCGCTGTAGTCGGCGGGGATCACCCGCTCCGCAAGGAACGTTCTCCATGACCTCGTCATCTTGGAATAGTCGCCTCCGAAAGAGGAGACGTCCTTCCTGCACCGTATGCCGGTAAGGTCGCTGAACATGTATGCGGAACGGTCGCGGGGCATTGCCGGCATGACCTTCGAATCCACTCCCGCGATTATCACTATCGGATATTCCAGCCCCTTGGATTTGTGCATTGTTTGTATGGTCACCGCCTTGCGGTCGAGCATGCCGTCGACCTGGTACTTGGTGCGGTTCTCGATGTCCTTCTCGATCATTCCTATGACGTCGGATATGGTCAGCAGCGAGTTCCTGTGGGAGGACGATATGACGGAGATTATCGTCTGCGTCGTATCGTTGTTCAGACCGTAGAACGCAAATATGGAGGAGAGGAGATCGGTGACGCGCCTTTTCTTTCTTATCAAGGACGACCTCATCATCGAGAACATCTCGGGAGGTTCGCTCCTTGACCTGAGGATCTCGTCCAAGGTGTACCCCGCATCGGCCATTATCGGACCGATGCCCCACTCGTCGCTCCTGTTGTTCAGATATTTGAGCCAGGCAAGTGCCAGCTTCCCCTCCCTTGTGCACATTACCTCCACGTCGCCCTGGAGGAACGACGGTATCCCAGCCGCCGCCGCGGCGTCGTTCACCGCGCGGCACTGGTCGGTCTTCCTGCAGAGCACCGCGATGTCCCCGAAATCCGGCCGTCTCGCCGTACCGTTCTCATGGATCAGACAGCCGCCTTTGATGTATGCGGTTATGGTCCGGACCACCTCTTCCGCTTCTTTATCCCTTGAAGGGGCGGAAACAAACTCTATTCCGGTATGGTCTCCGATATCATCCCTTTGAGCGGTTATCCTGGTGATGTTCCTGCTGAGCTCGTGCTCTCCGATATCGTCGTCCTTCGTTGCCTTCGCATACAAAGCGTCGTAAGCCGCGTCTATGATGATCTGCGAACTCCTGTAGTTCATGTCCAGCGAAAGTCTTTTCACTTCGGGTATGGAGTACGGCACCCTGACGTCGTCGTCGTTCAGTCTCCTTCTCAGAGAGATCACCCTGTTCTCGAAATCGATTATGTTATCGATGGAAACATGTCTGAAACCATATATCCCCTGCTTCCAGTCGCCAACGACGCACAGGTTCGGCTCGCTGAGGAGCATCAGGGCGATCATCAGCTGATTTTCGTTGGTATCCTGGAACTCGTCGATCATGAGATACTTCACGGACATCCTCTCCCTGACCTTCCTGTCGTCGAAGAGGACGATGAAGGCGAAGGAGGCGACGAGCCCGTACGTCAGCCGGTCGTCGTTGACACAGCTTCTGATGTATTCGTAATAGATATCGTGTATGAGTGCCAGAAGATCCCCCCGATCGTCATGCGAAGCCTCTCTCAGGATGCCGTCCGCAAGAGGGCCGTCCGGTGAGATACCGAGCGCGACGAAGACAGGATCGTCCCCGAACTTTTTGCAAAGTTCGGCGGACAGATAGGAGGATCCGTTCATAGCGGAAAGTTCCAGAAGGACCCTTTCGGTATCTCCCGTAAGGACCTTTCCGTCCCCGCCGCCGAACCATCCCTTTCTCAGAGGGACCACGCCCCTCGACATCAGCCGGTTGATGATCTCATAGAGTTCGGGCACGTTCTGGGAAGCGATCACCCCATGTATGCCGTATTCTTCCGAGTTGGAGATCATGAAACGATCGAAGAAATCCGCGAAATACTCTCGATTAAGGGTATCGTTCTCGACGAGGGCCGCGCCCCTGGTGAGCATTTCCTCCATCCGGAAGAATCTACTCACGGCTTCCGGGGACTCCATCACCACCGAATAGCAGAAAGAGTCGAAGGTGCTCGTCTGAACGAATTTGGAGGACCCGGAAAGTTCGGTCCCGGCGATCCTCCCTCTGATCCTTTCCTCCATCTCGCCCGCCGCGTTCCTAGTGAATGTTAGAAGGAGGACATCCTTGGGGCCGACATCCTCCTTCTTCAGTATGCTGAGAAATCTGTCCACGATCGTGTGCGTCTTGCCGGTCCCCGGCCCGGCGTCCACCACGATCATGCCTTCGAGTTCGCCAGCGATCGCTTTTTGAGAGGGATTGAGGTCACTCATCCCCGTTCCCTCCTTCGAGATCGACGATATCTTTGGTACACGCTTTGAAGAAATCGCATCTGCCGCAATCCCTCCTGGGGGACGCGGGGAAATCGGAATAATACTCGCGGGAGGCCGATGCGTGGTGTTCGTCCACGCACAAAAGGAA
>JAITCQ010000095.1 GCA_031283015.1 Candidatus Methanoplasma sp. | reverse complement strand
AAAACGCCGCGCAAGCGGCATTCTTTTTTTAAAATTAAGCAAAATAAGAAAAATGCGGCCCGGCGGGCCGTTTTAGGTTTATGAACGGAAACGGTTTTTTTCGTTCTTCATCAGGAAGTAGAAGATTATGCCGACGACTCCCACTATGATAACTGCGGCGAACAGTGCTATTATGGACCCTATCAGACAGTACATGCACGCCTGCTGGTAATTCTCCAGCTTGTAAATGTTTATGCACGAGAGCAGGGTGAATAATGCGCATGCAAAACAGAGAACTCCTGCCACGATAAGAAGACCTCCGCTGTAAAAGAGGACGGCTCCCTCTGCAATAAAGCAGAATAAGCCGAATAAGGCGGACCCTAGGATCCACAATATTCCAAGCACGAATATTATCGTGAGCGTTCCCCCCATACCCTGGCCGGAACTGCTGCCGTATTGAGGGCCGTTGTTCTGGTTGTAACCTCCGCCCCCTTGGCCCACGGTATCAGACCCGCATGACGGGCAGAATCTGGCCCCGTCCGCGATCTCTTTACCGCATTTCGAGCAGTAGGGCGACCTGCTGTAGCTGTCCGCATTTCCCGGCCCGGCGACTTCATACCCGCATGACGGGCAGAACCTGGTCCCGCTGTCGAGCGCTTTACCGCATCTAGAACAGTAATATGACATAATTGCAAAAAAGAGCTGTATATATTTATCTCTATTGGGTTTCTGCCAGGCATAGAAGAGGCCGCCGGGCGGAGACCGGCCTGGTTTACGAAGAGAAACGATGTTTTTCCTTTTTCATCAGGAAATAGAAGATTATATGCCCACGACCCCCGCGGGACCGCCGGAGAGAATGGCAAGTATGGAACCGACCAGGCACAGCATGCACGCCCGTTGGTGATTCTCCAGTTTATAGATGTATGCGCAGCATACCATGGCGCACAGCCCGCTCACCACGCCGATGACGGCCGATACGATGATGAACGATTTGTTGAGGAACAGACCATAGAAGGAGTAGAAACTGATATCAGAGTAATAAATTTCAAGACCGGAAAGAAGGGAGTATAGGTAAAGGGCGGAGAGGATACTCAACATACATGATATCGCCCAGATCAATCCCAGCACGAATATGATTGTAAGTGTTCCGCCCATCTCTTTATTGGGATTGTCGTACTGCGGGCTGTAGCCGCCGCTGCCGTATCAGGGGTTCATGGAGTCGGCCCCGCACATGGGGCAGAACCTTGTCCCTTCGTCAAGCTCTTTCCACACTTTGAACAGAAGACCATGAGTGTAAATGGGGGTCTGATTATTAAACGATTTTTAGCAGTCTGGATGTGTGTGCCGTATGCCGATATATTGGTAAAAATGCCGCTTGTGCGGCGGTTTTTAAAAAGAACGGCGGGGGACCCGCCTGTTTACCAGTTCTGAGACTGTACTTCGAAGTAGCACTGGGGGTATTTGCAGGTAGGACACAGCGCCGGCGCTTCCTTTCCCACGTGAAGGTATCCGCAGTTCTGGCACTTCCACACCACGACCTCGTCCTTCTTGAACACCTTTCCGCTCTTTATGTTGTCATAGAGTTCGCGGTACCTCTTCTCGTGCACCGCCTCCACGTCCCCGACCAGCTTGAACTGGTCGGCGATCTCGTTGAAGCCTTCCTGTCTGGCGATCGCCTCGAAGTCCTTGTACATGGTGTTGAATTCGTAGTTCTCTCCGCTTGCCGCATCTTTGAGATTCTCAAGCGTCTCCGGCACGCATCCGCCGTGAAGCGCTTTGAACCAGAGTTTCGCGTGTTCTCTCTCGTTCTCTGCGGTCTCTATGAAAATGTCCGCGATCTGGTTGTACCCCTCTTTCCTGGCCTGGGCCGAATAGTATGTGTATTTGTTCCTGGCCTGGCTCTCGCCTGCGAATGCGGTCAGAAGGTTCGCTTCTGTTTTGGATCCTTTTAGCTCCATTTATTCACCTCATTTCTGAAACCGACTCCATTTAAAAAGTAGTTTCGTTGCTACTCCTTTCTGACAGTAAATTATCTACGGAACAGCGCCTTCTTCTTCAGTTTTCCGTCTGGACCGAACTTCTTCTTCATCAGAAGATCATAGTTCTTCTTTGCGGAAACGTCCCCCGGGTCGAGTTTCAAAAGCGTTTCCAACTCGTTCCTAGCTCTTTCGTAATCCTTCAGATCGTTCAGCAGAAGGACCGCGTAGTTCCGGCGGTATATCGGTTCCCTAGGGTTCAGAGAGATCGCTTTTTCGTAATATTCCGCCGATCTCTTGAAATCCGTCATCTGTATCCTCTGGAATATAGCGTATGCGTTGTAGAGATCGGCGTCCGGGGATGCGATCAGTAGTCTTTCGTATATCGCGACGGTCTTCTTATTGTTCTTTTTGTGCTTGGCGAGGACGGTGACCATCGCCTTCATCGCGTCGGTGTTCTCCGGTTCGATATCGAGAACGATCTCCAGCTGTAAGTTGCCCGTTTGGAGGTCCTTCCGGTCGTAGATATGCGTCCTGGCCAGCTGCATCCTTGCCTTTGTGTTGTGCGGATCCGTCTCCAGATACGACTCCAAGGTCCTGACGGCTCCCTCGGGGTTGCCGCTCTCTGCCTGCCTCTTCGCTTTGGATACGGCCTCGTACTCTGGATCCTTCATGAAAAGATGAACGCGGGGGCGTTAATAACATTTATGAAAAATGTGTCTGCATGTTTATGCGTCCGGAGTTTCTGAATGGTACGAATGCATTGATTTGCCCGCACAGTCTGGCTGACGCATACAACGCAAAGATATTTATACTATTTATGGACATTTTTTCAGCGGAAGAACGGCAGTTCCGCACAGGAGGCGATCACATTGGGTAAGGGAGCGTTTGTTCTGGTGGTGGTCTTCATTGCAGCTCTTTCAGCAGCGTTTGCAGCGGATGCTGTAGGAATAAACACGAACCTTCCCGACCCCCCTTCCCCAGAAATACCATTTACCGACCGCGACGTGGTCGTATTTGCAGATCATGACTTTTTTCTAAGAGTGAAGGACGATCTGTCAGCCATGACGTCCAAGGTAAGAGAGGGGTCAGACCTTAAGGAAGTCATATCCGGGGAAGTGGCTGTCATCAACGAGCAGTGGATATACTGCAATGAGCCAAAAAAGATAGACGGGGATATAGAGGCGGCTGTAAAAAACAAAATAATACTCATATTTGTCGGGGACGACCTCCACTGGTACAAGGAATCTTCTGTGGGACTGGAATATGGATCTTATGTCGAAAATATGAAAGAGAATGTGTGTTGCATATACTTCAATAAAATACCTTATAGTTGCTCGATTACAAACGACGATGAAAAGCAGGCAATACAGTGGGCATATTCGTGGGCCGATGAAATACTGTCAGAAGATTCGACCGGCCCGAAATGTCGTTATGACGTGTTCACTGCTCCTTTGATCTGAGGTAGCTTTTTATGATGCCGTTCTTGAACCCTTTGTAATAGGTGTTCACGTAGACGAACGACGTCACGATCGATATGACGCCCATGAACGCCACGTAACCCAGATATGTTACGGCTATCCTTGAGAAGTCCATGCCCATATAGACGGAGAGCGTCAGGAGCATCATGAAGAACGTGACGGTGAAGAACCCCTGGTACAGCCTCCCCCTCATGCCTTTCCAGAGATAGAAGTCGCGGGGGGCGTCCGACGTCACCTTCGCGCCTATGGATTTGACTATGCTCCACGGGATGACCAGCGGAGAAACGAACAGCGATAGCAGCGTCCCGATGATAAGCATCTCCTCGAAGGGTATTATCTGAAGGAAAAGCGGGTTGATGAAGATGTACGAGCATATCACCAGACCCAGGATGAAAAGGCTGATCGCCGTGCTGATGAAGAGCTCGGCGTTGAATCTCCCGTCGTCGATGTCCGGTTCCAGCTCCACCGACCCCACGTCAATGATGTCCGGTATCTGGAACAGCCATTCCGGTATGCGGTTCTTCCTCCTTTCCGGAGGATATTCCAACGATCTCAGCACCCTGTAGAAATAGCTCCTGAAGAATCCTACGATCACGGACACCACGCCGTACGCAACGAAGAATATCATCAGGGTTAGGGAGTATACGCTTATGAGAAGGGACGCAAGGTCCGTGTTCTTATCAAATATGTCGAAGTACTTCACGATGAATTCGTTGAACCCTATGTTCGATTCCGCCGCGTACAGGATCAACGCCGCCAGGGCGGGGATGATCACGACTGCCGGCACGACGTACTTCCTGGTTATCACGCCTTTGTCGGAAAGCAACACGCAGGCCGCCCCCAGCGCGGTGAACCCCAGAACGAATCCAAGGCATGTCCCGAACAGTATTCCCACGAACGAAAAGTTGTTCAGGTAGACGATCAGAACAAGGGTGAACGCCGTGCACACTGCAAGGAACGGGGGGAATATCTTCGTTATGAGCTTATCGAGCCTGTCATGCCTGGTCTCCTCGTCCAAATTGATGACATTCCTCAGATAATTCACAGGGTTCGGCACCTTCTGCCTTATCCTGTCGGAAGTCCCGCTCATAATCGTCAATATGCCATACCCGTATTAGTATTCGATAGTTATATTATCAACAAGACAATGTACAGATATGGAAGAGAAAAGGGGTCTGAAGAACAGAGGGTACTCTCATTCCGATGTGGACGACAGACGCAGAGCGGTTGAGGAATTCACAGGGACCAGCCTCGAAAACATCTCCAAATACTGTTTTGATTCGGAGAAGGCTTCCAAGAACATCGAGAACATGATAGGCGCAACGCAGATCCCGCTGGGCTTCGCCGGCCCCGTCGTCATCAACGGTGACTGCGCAAAGGGAAGGTTCATCATCCCTCTTGCCACGACAGAGGGAGCCCTTGTGGCGTCGATATCAAGAGGGATGTCTGTCATAAACGACGGCGGAGGCGTCAGAGTGAAGGTCTTCCGGGATGGGATGACCAGGGCGCCGGTGTTCAGAACGGACGGCGTGGACCATTGCATGAGGGTAATGGAGTGGATCGAGAACAACGAGGAACGCCTTTCCTTGGCGGTGGAGAGCACCACGAGGCACGGAAAGCTAGTATCCATCGAATCGTTCCCCGCCGGAAGGAACCTTTTCACTCGTTTCACCTACGGGACCGGGGACGCCATGGGCATGAACATGGCGACCATAGCCACCGAGGCCATCTGCAGAGAGATAGAGAACAACACCGGCGCGGTGATGGTGTCCGTGTCTGGGAACATGTGCAGCGATAAAAAGGCCGCCGCTATAAATATGATCAGAGGCCGCGGAAAGTCGGTCATCGCCGAAGCCCTCATACCGAAAGAGATCGTCGAAAGCAGGCTCCATGCCTCTACCGATTCGATAGTGGAGACCAATGTGCGGAAGAATTTGGTCGGGAGTTCACTGTCGGTGACCCTGGGGGCGAACGCACACGCCGCGAATATGATCGCGGCGATATACATTGCGACCGGGCAGGATCCGGCGCAGGTAGTGAGCGGGAGTATGACCACCACTATGTGCGAAAATGTGAACGGGGACCTTTACATTTCCGTGAGGATCCCCGCCGTCGAGGTGGGGACCGTCGGAGGAGGGACCAGGCTGCCGTCGCAGTCGGAAGCTCTGGCCATGCTCGGATGTCTCGGCGACGAGAAAGCCAAGAAACTCGCGGAGATCGTCGCGGCCACCGTTCTCGCGGGAGAATTATCGACCATCTCGGCGCAGGCGGCGGGACATCTCGGAAAGGCGCACCAGGAACTCGGACGCTGATACGATGCCTGTTATAAACTTCAAATACAGCGACCTTTGCTCTCTTTTGGGAAAGGAGGTTCCGCAGGAGGTCCTGGGGGAGAGGATACCCCTCATCGGCGCGGACATGCACCAGACAGAGGGTTTCAGAGAGGACATGTCGGTGGAGTTCTTCCCCGACAGACCGGACCTGTTCTCGGTGGAAGGGCTTGCGAGGGCCCTGCGCGCGTTCCTCGACATCGAACCCGGGCTGAAAAAATATGTCGTCGAGGACCCTGATTGCGAAGCGGTCATAGAAAGCCCGGTGCTTGACGTGAGACCGTTCTTCGAATGCGCCGTGATCAGGGATATAGAAGTGACCGACGACCTGATAAGGTCGATGATGGAGCTTCAGGAGAAGCTCCATATGACCATCGGCAGGAAACGCAGTAAGATCGCGATCGGGGTGCACGACCTGGACAAAGTGGCGCC
>JAITCQ010000097.1 GCA_031283015.1 Candidatus Methanoplasma sp. | reverse complement strand
TCTTTTTGGGACAGAATTAGGAGGAGGAAAAAATGACATACGGAATATCGCTGGACATGGGTACCAGCGGAACCAGGGCGCACGGCGTGGACCTTTCTGACGGGAAGATACTCTCCACATCCGTGACCGAATGCCACCCGCTGCCGGGCGCCAATATAATGGACCACCTGACGTTCTGCATCAATGTCGGAACGGACATCGCGCACAACATCGTCATGGACACAGTGAACAAAGTGATCAAGACCCTCGACATCGACATAAAGAAGGTCGAGAAGGTCTCCATCTGCGGGAACCCGATACAGCTTTCGCTGTTCCAGGGCCTGGCTGTGGACGACCTCGCCTTCGCGGGGAAGAACGCCCACAAGTCGAGAGGCATCAAGGTCCTCGACAGGAACGCCGGTGTGTTCTCCGCCGTCGACGTGGGAATGGACGTGCCCGACGGCTGCGAACTGTATGTTCCGCCGTCCATAAGGCACGAGATAGGTGCGGACGCACTTGCAATGATGTACAAAAGCGGGTTCCTGGAGCAGAAGGACAACTGTATGGTCACCGACTACGGGACGAACGCAGAGATGGCGCTGAAGGTCGGGGACGACATCTATACCGGATCCGCCGCGGCGGGACCCGCGATGGAAGGACAGTCCATAAAATGCGGCATGCTCGCCGGTCCGGGAGCCATAAGCGACCTGATGTACGACTTCCAATGGAGATGCATGGTGCTCGACGAGACCATAATGCCTCAGCCCGGGGACAAGGTCGATTTCAGCCTCGGAAGGATCACAGAAGAGGGACCTATGCACGGCAAGGCGAAAGGGATCACCGGAACAGGTGTAGTCGCCGCCGTGGCGGCGGCTCTCGCCAACAATCTCTGGAAAAGAGGGAAGCTCACCACCTTCGACGAGAAGATGGTCTTCCAGGACGGCATATACATCGATTCTAAGGACATCTCCGAAGCGTGCAAGGCCATCGGCGCCATGAGGGCCGGTCATTTCACGCTAGTTGAGAAAGCGGGCATAAAGTTCGACGACCTCAAGATAATGTACATGGCCGGCGCGTCCGGAACGTACGTCGACGCCGCCAAGGCCAGAGAGGTCGGTCTTCTGCCGCCCTCGTGCAACAAGATCTACCAGTACGGGAACACGTCGCTCGCGATGGCGACGGACATCCTCAAAAAGCCCGAGCTCCTCGACGAGCTCCAGGGAATAGCGGACGGCATAAGGGCGAACCACGTGATGTTCGCGTCCGACCCCACCTTTGAGCAGATCTACGTGCAGGAGCTTGCCCACTGGGACGAGGGAATGAGCATGGAGATGTACAACACGTACAACGAGATGTTCGACATCCAGCCTCTGCCTAAGGTCAAAGGGGTGCCGGAGGTCTTCCGCATGGTGGCCCGTGACATACCGGACCTTGGTGCAAGAGGACTCCGCATCATCCACGACATCGGCACCGAGGTGAAATGTTACATGCCCGGATGCACCGGATGCAAGAAGTGCGAGAAGGAGTGCCCGGAGAAGGCGCTCAAGGTCATGGACGATAAGCAGATCGTGATCAAAACGAAGAACTGCCTCGGGACGGCGTGCTACAGATGCCAGTTCTCCTGCCCGGAGAAGGTGTATAAGTACGACCTCCTGAAACTCGCTTAAACAAAAAAGAGGGGGAGACCCCTCATATTACTTTTTATTGTTCAGTTGTTCATCACATTCTCTTCTTCAAGCTCGGTCAATATCTTCTTGCGGAGCGCGGTGAACTCCGGGTCCGCGCGGTCCCTCGGGCGAGGCCAGGGGATGTCGATGATCTCCTTTATCGACGCCGGGCGTTTCGTAAGGACCACGATACGATCGGAAAGGAACACCGCTTCGTCTACGGAGTGGGTGACGAACACTATCGTCTGATCCGTCTTGTCGAGGATCTTCAGAAGCTGGACCTGCATTATGTTCCTGGTCTGCGCGTCCAGGGCCCCGAACGGCTCATCCATCAGGATCACGTCCGGATGCCCCACAAGCGCCCTGGCGATGCCGACGCGCTGTTTCATGCCTCCCGAAAGCTCATGGACACGGGCGTCGATGAACTTCTCGAGGCCGGCGAGCTTTATGTATTTCTCAGCTCTTTCGCGGCGCTCCTCTTTCGGGACACCGGCTACCTCCAGGCCGAACTCCACATTCCTCCTCACAGACCTCCAGGGGAACAGCGCAAAGTCCTGGAAGACCATCCCTCTGTCCGCTCCGGGCGCGGAGCACGGTTTTCCGTTTATCGTTATCTTTCCAGACGTCGGTTCGGCGAGGCCCGCTATCAATCTCAAGATGGTGGTCTTGCCGCAGCCGGACGGCCCGACAAGGGTGACGAGTTCCCCCTTTTGGATCTCCAGCGAGAAATCGTCCAATGCAACCGTTTCCGTCTCGTCCCTTTTGAAAACTTTCCTCAGGTTCCTGATCACGATATGAGTGTCCGACGACGCAGATGGCTCTGGTCCCGATTGTTCCGCCGCTGTTTTCGAACTCATACTTCCATCCCCATTCTCCTTGACAGTAGTCTGTGAAGATAGTCAGAGACTCCTATCGTCAGCAGTCCTAGGACGCCGATTATCACAAGCGCCGCATAGGCGCCCGGCCAGTTCCCTATGGTAGCCTGCTCCGCAAGATAGAACCCTATACCGCCGAGAGGCGTCGCATATAATTCAGCAGCAACTATGCACATCCATCCTATGCCCAGCCCGACTTTGATGCCATTCATCACATATGGAATGGCGGACGGCATCATCACCTTATAGAAAATCTGGACCTGTGACGCGCCCAGTGTCTTCGACGCGTCTATCCAATTAGGATCGATCTTCCTCACTCCAAATATTACATTCGTTAAAAGCGGGAAGAATATGCCCACGAAGACAACGAGCACAGGCCCCACCGAGTACCCCAGCGAGAGCATGAATATCGGCGCCCATGCTATCGGTGCTATCGGCCTCATGACCTCGATGACAGGATTCGCAAAGTCCCTGAGTACCTTGGAGTAGCCGAGGATCAAGCCCAGAGGCACCGCCACGGCGAACGCCAGAAGGAACCCTTTGATGAAAGTGGACAGACTGGACGAGATGTATTGGCCGAGACGTATATGAGTCATCTTGTCGCCGTTTTGGTATAGGTCAACCAGTGAATTCCAGGTCTCCACTGGGGTCGGGATAGCGGTGTTATTTGTGATGACAGACACCGCCCACCATATAAAAATGAAAAGGGACAACGAGATAACAGTTATCACTGCGGTCCTACCGAACCTGTGATATTTGTTATTCTCGTCGTATTTGATCCCCAATATCCGGCTCATTGTATTATGCCTTCACGAGTTCTCCATTTATAACCGTTGTCGTAAGGGGCGGCGCTCCCAGCAGGCCGAACGATGCGTCTCCGTTCTGTATGGCGGTGGCTACTCCGGGTCCGTTGGTCGCAGGGGAGAACGTGACGTTGAGTCCGTACTCGGTGAAGTATCCGAGTTCCTTTGCAACATGAACCGATATTTGGTGGATATCTCCAGAAATGACTGCCACCCTCAGGTCCGCAATCCCTCCCGAATACGTCCCCCCGCTTCCCAGAAGCTGGTACGCTTTCATGAGGAAGCTGTTGTCGACGAACTTCTCTGCAAACTCCGCGCCGTTATTGAACCCCAGCGTGCTGAGGGTCTTGCCTGGCGTTTGGCCGAGTTGCACAAGGTTCTCCGCAAGGGAAGCTATCTCGCTTCTCAGGAACACCAAGGAATTTTCGATAGTGTGCTCCCCATAGTCGTATACAACTGTGTCGAGAGCCGCTTTTATCTCTGCCTCAGTGAAGGTCGATCCCGTCGCATCCTTGGCGATGCTGATCAGTAGTGCATAGTCCGCACCGGTCTTGTTGCTGAGCGCGCTGTTGACCCAATCTGTGGCCTTGACATACGCCGCCAAGAATCTGGCAGTCTCGTTCTCATGTGTCGATGTGTATCCATGATATCCTGCGATGACGCAGCACACATGTCCCGGGAAGAGTTCGTTTGTCAGTGCCAGCTTTTTGAAGTCCCGCTTTTGGTTCTTATCATCGATTATCTTTTGAAATTGTGGTTGCCACAGCGAACCCCCGTTGATGATGTCGCTTCCGAGGGCTAGTGATGCATTGGATATGCCGGTCGTGTAATACACGGTGTTGGGGGCGGAATTGCCGCCGCTTATCGTATATGCGGCGAATGTCATGCCCATGCCTTCAACGATGGAGAGAAGTTGGACATGTTGTATGGTTGCTGTTCCCGGCGTGCCAAATATCTTCCCTTCCCAGCCAGATTTTATGGGCGTAGGCACGGTCGTGCTGTAGTCGAACATTGTGTTCTCATCAATACCGCTGTCAATATAGATGCCTGAGCCGTCTGTATTCACTTCGGCAAGGATGTTGATCTCCTTGTCCTTGTCTTTTTCTTGGAGAAGGACGAACGCCCCCACTCCCGCCGCGACAAGGATCACGACGATTACCGCTGCTATGATCTTTATGTTCAATGGATCACTCCCGAAAGAAAATCGATTCACAGATATTTAACCGCATTAGGATATTTTTTCCTATTTATGATAAAACTGACATTGAATAACAATATAAGGAGCGGGGAGAATTATGACCCATGGAGATCCGCGTCAACGGTATCAGCATCTATTACGAAGTTGCGGGAGAAGGCAGACCCGTGATACTGCTGCACGGAAACGGCGAGGACCATACGATATTCGACAGGCTGACCGAAGACCTGGCCGGGAAATATAAGGTGTTCTCGCCGGATACGAGAGGCCACGGAAAGAGCGGAAAACCGGATTCGTTCCATTATGCAGATATGGTGGAGGATATTGCGTCCTTCATAAAGGAACTCGGCATCGAAAGACCCGTTGTTTATGGCTTCAGCGACGGCGGGATCGTCGGACTCATGCTTGCGGCGAAATATCCCCATATGCTTTCCGGACTCATAGCAAGCGGCGCGAACCTTGCTCCGAAGGACATTAAAGGGACGTTCCGTCTCTTAATACGCCTGGCGTACGTTTTTAAAAGGGATCCTTTGCTGAAACTGATGCTGGACGAGCCGGATATCACGGACGATGATCTGGCCGCGATAAAGATACCCGTGCTGGTCACCGTCGCCGGGAAGGACGTCGTCCCCGTCGGCCACGGAAAGCACATCTCGGAGAAGATACCTGGCGGCAGCCTTCTCGTCATCACTGGCGAGAACCACGGCAGCTACGTCATCCGTTCCAGCAAGCTTTTCCCGCTGATATCTGATTTCTTAGAAAGGACAGCAGGATGCGCGGACCCGGCGCCCCAGTCCTGAGTTTAGGGGCCGTTCCGGCATCCGGACCAGCGGCGGACGGACACAGATAGCCAAAATCAATCGGGCGTCCGTTTTCCGTATTTTTTATCGGAAAGTGCCGCCTTCAGAAGCCCAGTGAACAGAGGGTGCGGCCTGTTGGGCCGGCTTTTGAACTCGGGGTGGAATTGGACGCCTACGAAGAATCGGTTCCCGGGCAGTTCCACCGCCTCCACCAGTCTTCCGTCCGGCGATGTTCCGCTAGTTTCGAGTCCCTTGCTGGTGATGATGTCGCGGTGATCGTTGTTGAACTCGAACCTGTGGCGGTGCCGTTCGCTGATCTCCTCTGCGCCGTACAGCCTGTTCAGCAAAGATCCGGGTGAGATCTTGCAGGGATATGCGCCCAGCCTCATGGTGCCGCCGCTGCCTACCATGCCGACCTGGTCCGGCATTATGTCTATCACACGATATGGCGACGATGCGTCGAACTCGCCGGAGTGTGCTCCTTCCAGGCCGCAGACATGGCGCGCGAACTCGATTACGGCGATCTGCATCCCCAGGCAGATACCAAGGAAAGGTATGTCGTTCTCCCTCGCGTACCTGCAGGCTGCGATCTTCCCTTCGATCCCCCTGTCGCCGAAACCGCCGGGTATGATCATCCCTCTTATCCCGCCCAACATGTCTCCGGCGTTCTTGCCGGTGACGTTCTCGCTGTCTATCCAACGTATCTGGATGTTCGCGCCCGCTTCGTAACCGGCGTGGTTCAGGCTTTCTATTATGGAAAGGTAGGCGTCGTGGAGCCGTACGTATTTTCCGACGATAGCGATCACCACCTCCTTCTCCCTTGCAGATATCTTCTGCGTCATTATCCTCCATTCTTTCAGGTCCGGCTCCGGGGTGTCCAGTCCGAGCTTGTGGCATACCACCCGATCCAAGCCGTTCTGATGGAGCATAAGCGGCGCTTCGTATAACGACGAAAGGGTCACGTTCTCGATGACGCAGTCCGGCCCCACATTGCAGAAGAGCGATATCTTCTCTTTGATCCCGCCGCCTAACGGTTCGTCGGCGCGGGTGATTATGATATCCGGGGATATGCCCATGGAGCGGAGTTCTTTGACGGAATGCTGCGTGGGCTTCGATTTGTGTTCCCCCGATCCTTTCAGATACGGGACCAGCGTAACATGTATGAACAGGCAGTTCTCCCTGCCCTTGTCAAGCGATATCTGGCGGATGGCTTCTATGAACGGCTGGCTCTCGATGTCTCCGGTGGTTCCTCCGATCTCGGTTATCAGAACATCGGCGCCGCTTTTCGCGGCCCCGGAGCATATGAAATCCTTTATGATGTCGGTGACGTGGGGGATCACCTGCACCGTGCCGCCTAGATAGTCGCCGGCGCGCTCGCGCTGGAGCACGCTCCAGTACACCTTACCGGAGGTCAGGTTGCTGAGCTTCGTCAGGTTCTCGTCTATAAATCGTTCATAATGTCCCAGATCAAGGTCGGTCTCGGCACCGTCGTCGGTGACGAACACCTCCCCGTGCTGGAACGGACTCATGGTGCCGGGGTCGACGTTCATGTAGGGGTCGAGTTTCTGCGCCGCGACCTTCAGGCCGCGCTGTTTGAGCAGCCTCCCCAGGGATGCGGCGGTGATCCCTTTCCCCAGCCCCGAAACCACGCCGCCCGTCACAAAGATGTATTTTGTCAAATCATTAACCCCCATCCGTCTGCCGAAAGCATTTTTCGGAGCGATATCCTTAGAGAATGCCGCAGTGGTATTTGTATTGTAGTTATGATGCAGGTCGTCGGGTTCGTGCCGTCAGCTTGGTCTGTGGTCTATATCGGGCCTCGGTTTTTTCTTTCCGGTAAAGTCCGCCGAGACGATCTTGAAAACGCAGACGTTCCCGGCCTGGGCGGCTGTGAAGGCCGCGTCCCTTCCGGTCTGATGCCTGAACATTATCGATAATGCTTTACATTTTTCATCGGCATCTTCGATGAATACGGCCTCCCCGTATCCTATGACGCTTCCGAAATAGTACCCTGAGCTGCACGGGGTGTCCGCGGAGAGAGGCTCTCCCTCGTACGATATCTCGAAGCAGACCTTGCCGTTCTTCCTCAGAACATTCAATTTCCTTCCTTCCCGCGCGCTGTGGAAGTACAGTTCCAGCACGCCGTCGTTAGTGAGAGTGTACCCGAAGCTCATCGGGACCACGTATGGCATACCGTCGTCGACCATGGCGACGCGGCATGTTTTGCATTGAAGAATGATCTCCTCGATCTTTTTAGAGCCCTTTATCTCTCTGTCATTTCTTCTCATGGTCATCTCTTCTTTGCTGCCTTTCGAAGTGCTGAAAGGTGCAGGGGAAGGGATTTGAACCCTTGTATCACTAAGAACAGGATCCTAAGTCCTGCGCCTTTTCCGTGCTTGGCTACCCCTGCCTGCCC
>JAITCQ010000057.1 GCA_031283015.1 Candidatus Methanoplasma sp. | reverse complement strand
AGGATACGGAGTCCTCCCTCGTGGCACATGTACCCCCGTATCGGCTCGGACTGATACCTCCTCCTGCATTTCCCTGCCTGGGCCCCCGCCAGCGGCGCGGTGTCCGTCGCCGTTATCGCAATGATCCCCTTCTTTCTGCACCCCCTTATCGCCGACTGGATGAAAGGCATAGGGGTACCGAAAGGGTCGATATCCACATAATCGAAGGACGACTCGGAGAACAGAACATGAAGGTCACGGTTGGACGGGGCGCAGTTGGAAAGCGAATTGAGCGAGATGTTGTGTTCTATGAACGGGACGGCCTTCGGATCGGCGTCGTTGGCTGTGACGACGGTGTCCGGGACCTCGTTGGCGATCCTGACGGCGCGGGCGCCGGTGGCGCTCATCGCGTCGGCCGCCGTGATGCTGTTCTTTTGCAAAGCTCTCAGGAACATCACCGTGACGTCCCTTCCGAACGCCATCTGCTCGTTGAAAAACACATCGGAGGTCCTTGTTCCTGGGCCGTGAAGGGAATGTCTCTCCGGAACCAGGAGCCTTGTCCTTCCTTCCGTCAGCTCGACACCTGAGGGCATCAGACGTTTTCACCGTTCATTAGACGCAGGATCTTGTACGGAAGGATGTTCCTGTTGGTTGGGGTCACTTCCAGCACCCTTACGTCATCCCTTCTTCTGATGTCCTGCAGAAGCGGGTTCCTCGACTTTTTGTGGAGCGTCAGTATCATCGGTTTGTCGACGTCGAGAGCCTCCTTCACTGCGTCGATGAACGCCTGGCTCTCCACCTCCACCTTTCCGACCTCGTCGATGACGATAATATCGCACTTTTCGCAGGCGGTCCTTATGGCCGCTATCCCCACCTGCTCAAACTTTGCAAGATCCACTCCGATCTTGCCTATCATGATCTTGCTCTCTATATCGGCGCTGGCAAAGACCTGCGTCTCCCCGGTAAGAATGTTCCTCACGGAAAACCCGGTCCTACGTCTTCCGTCGGTGAGGGGTTCGTCGATCATGCCGCCGATGATCAGGTCGTTATCTTTCAGCATCTCTATCACCCTTAACAGAGCGTAGGTCTTCCCAGAGCCCGGAAGGCCGGTAATGCCTATTTTAATGTCGTTGATCATCGCCTTCCACCTGTAGAGAGTTGCCTGTATGGTTTATGAAATATAAATAGAGTCCGAGACAGATCAGCCTAAATTCTATCGGAGACTGACCGGAACAAGCGCGCGGCGAATGTTGTAACGGAAGAGGCGGGCGCAGGATCACTCTGCGTCCGAAATGTACATCAGAGGGTACTTCAGCAGGGGATCGTACCTCATCTCCGCCTTTACCCTTACGTCGTCTATCCTGATGACCAACACCACGTCCAGCATCTCTCCCGACAGGGAGCGGTAGGAGTACTCGTCCCTTTTAGGGCCGAATATGCTCCTGTCTATCCTGACCCTGACGCTCTCCACATATGGTTGCACCAGAACGCCCTTCTCTATCGCGTCCTCCAGCGCGCCCACGCTGTCCTGGTCCAGAGGCACGCCGGCGAATTGATGGTATATCGTCCCCATTTTGATGCCAGCCTCGAACATCGCTCTTTCCCTTGTGGAACATTTGAACTTCTTTGCGGCCAGTCCCTCTCTGTCTTCCGTCATCGCGACTGTGTAATGTGCATAAGATTTAAAGGATATGCGGAATACCCTGAGCGATGGTCTCCGTCACAGAAAGGATACAGCAGCTGAAAAAGGAAAGGAACGCAATCATTCTCGCCCACAACTACACCCTATCGGAGATACAGGACCTGGCGGATTTCGTGGGGGATTCCCTGGGACTTTCCATGGAGGCCTCGAAGACCTCCGCCGATGTCATCGTGTTCTGCGGGGTGACGTTCATGGGGGAGACCGCCAAGATACTCAGCCCGGACAAGACAGTACTGCTGCCGGAGCCTGACGCCCATTGCGCAATGGCCGCCATGTGCACCGGGAAGCAGATAAAGGACTACAAGACCGCCCATCCAGGCTGCACAGTCGTGGGATACGTGAACAGCACGGCCGAATCGAAAAAGGAGATGGACGTCTGCTGCACATCGTCCAACGTGATCAAGGTGATCGAATCCCTGAGAGGGAAGGACGTGCTTCTGGTCCCGGACAGGAACCTCGGTGTGTACGCCTCGTCTGAGACGGGCATACCGATAAAACTGTGGAACGGCTTCTGTTCCGTTCACCACGGGATCACCGCCGCCCAGGTCATGGACCTTATGCAGAAGTATCCGGACGCTTTGGTCATGGCGCACCCGGAATGCAGGACAGAGGTGCTGGAACTCGCCGACCACGTGGGATCCACGGAATCGATGATAAGAACGGCGAGGACGTCGGATAAGTGGGAGTTCATCGTCCTGACTGAGATAGGGATGAGGCACCGGCTTAAGAAAGAGAATCCCGGGAAGACGTTCCATTTCCTGGAGAACGCGGTGTGCACCACCATGAAGATGATCTCCCCGGAATCGGTCCTCGACTCGCTGGAGAACGGCACGGGCGAGGTGACCCTGGGTAGGGACGTCCTCGAAGGCGCGAGGGCGCCCGTGGTCAGAATGATGGACCTCACCTGAACACACCTGCCGCCGCAGAAAGGAACGGTAAAACTATAATCTCCCAGAGACGTAAGGTCAGTAGGGGAATTGCTATGAAAGTAGTGGTCATAGGGGCCGGTAATGTCGGTTTTACCTCCGCCGAGGCGCTTTCAAAGGTCCATGATGTCTTGATCGTGGAGAAGGACGCCTTGCGGGCGGAGAATGCGAAAGCGCTGCTGAACGCATCCGTCCTTCACGAGGACGGCAGCAATCCCAAGGTGATCGAGGCCGCTATCAAAAGGATCGATGCCGACATCATTGTTTCGGCGGTGCCGGACGACAGCCATAATCTGTTCATATGCCTTATGGCAAAGCAGATCAAACCGACCATCAGAACGGTGGCCTGCCTCAGAGACCCAGATTTCACCGTAAAGACGTCGAAGGAAGGATCGGAAGGGGTGGACCTCCTGATCTCGCCCGAACTCATCACCGCCGAGAAGATAGAGAGATTGGCCCTCCTCGAGAACGCGATCGCGTTCGACCATATACCTGGAATGGGCGTCGACCTTGCGGTCTTTAAGATAGAGGAAGGGCACGATCTTGTCGGAAAGGTCGTTCTGGAGGCGGACCTGCCTCCGGACTGCAACATCATATCCATAACCCGTGGGGACAACGTCATCCTTAACACCGAGACCGCGGAGATACATGCGGGAGACAGGATCCGCGTGGTAGGGTCGCCGGAGTCGATCTCTTCCTTCAACAGGACGGTCGGCGTCAAAAAGGAAGCCAAGGAGTTCGTGATCCTCGGTGCGAGCGTCGTCGGCGTGGAGACCGCAAGAAGGCTCGCCCGCAGCGGGAAGAAAAAGATAGTGAAGATAATCGAGATCGATGAGGAGCTGAGCAGGAATGCCGCAAGAGAGCTGCCGGACGTTGCCGTGGTGAACGCCGATTTTATCGATCTGTCGATCCTGAGATCGGAGAACGTTCAGAGGGCGGATGCGGTCATAGCGGTGTCGTCGAAGGATGAACGCAATCTGCTGGCATGCATAGCCGGCCTGAGGTTCGGCACCAAGAAGATCATTTCCAGATATTCCAACCAGGAGTACGAGGAGATATTCAGATACACGGGGATCGAGTCGATCATCGGATACCGCCGCGTGATACAGAACGAGATATCAAAGAACCTGCTGCTTGACAGGGGTGCAATCCTGTCGGTCGAGGGAGACAAAGAATACCTGTTCAGCGTGACCGTCGACGAACGGTCCGTTCTTCTCGAGAACCGCCCGGGCGACATAAACATGCCGGACGGCATAAGGATCGCCGCCCTGAGAAGGGGGGAGGATACGATATATCCGCGCATGAACACCGTTTTCAAAAGGGGGGACAAAGTGCTTCTCTTCACCCATATGGTGAACCCGGTCAAGCTTTCAAAGCTGTTCGGACAGAGCACGCCGCTGGAGCTGTGAGCTATGTTCCGCGCGCTGCACGTCCGGATCACCAACAGGGCAAGGTGGGAAAGCAGCACGGTCAAGGTCCTGGGCGTGATCGAGATCATATTGGGCGTGATCCTTTCCGCATCGGCGGTCATCGCCCTGCTCTATGACGAGGATCCAATGATGTTCGTCTACCCCGTGCCTATCCTTCTGATCCTGGGAACGCTTCAGTACACCTTCTTCCGCAACGGGGAGACGCTGAGACCGGCCGGCGGGATGATGATGATGTTCACCGCATGGTGGCTGGCCTTCTTTGTGAGCGCGGTACCCTTCTGTCTCTACGGATTCTCTTTCACGGATTCTCTTTTCGAAGGCGTGAGCGGGTTCACCACCACCGGCGTCACGATCATGGACGGCGCCTCCATTCCGTACAGCCTGCTTTTCTGGAGAGCGCTCATCCAATGGGCGGGCGGCATAGCGGTGGTCCTGATATTCCTGTTCCTTATCCCGATGATGGGCATCGGGGGGAAGGCCTTCGTCAACAATGAGTTCGCCGGATCGGTGACGTATAATTTCTCCATGAGGATAAAGAGCGCCGCCCGGAACTTCATCTCGATATACGTCCTGCTGTCAGCGGCGGAGGTGGTCCTGCTGGTGATAAGCGGGATGGGGCCCTTCGATGCGGTCACGACGATGTTCTCCACAATATCCACAGGAGGGTTCGCGGCCGGCGGGAACAGCGTGGCCGGCCAGTCCTTCGTCATACAGGTGATCGTGCTCGCCTTCATGTTCTTGGGCGGTACGAACTTCTACCTGCATTACCGCGCACTGAAAAAAAGGGAGTTCGCCGCCTATAAGAAAAGCCAGGAGTTCGCCTGGACGGTCATATGGTTCCTTCTGGCGACGGCGGCGATAATCGTGATACTTTTGATAAGCGCCGGGAATATCGCCGATATCGACATCGGGAACACGATATGGGATACTCTGTTCACCGTCGTGTCGATGGGGACGACCACCGGATACGTGATAGCCGATCAGTCTATGTGGCCTTTTGCCGCTTATGTGATAATGTGGATGGTGATGCTTTTCGGGTCCATGTCCGGCTCCACCTCGGGAGGGATAAAGATATATCGGCTCCTGATCCTCAGATCGTACGTCTCCAACGGCATATACAAGATGTTCCATCCCCGTTCGGTCAGGGACGTGAGGGTGGACGGCCACTCCGTGGATATGGACGCGGTCGTGTCCGCAACTGTGGTCATCATGATGTTCATCGTCGCTCTCATCGTGTCGATGATATTCCTGCTGGTATCCGAACCGTGGATGACCGTCTCTGAATCCGCCGGGTTGTCGATCTCGGCGATCAGCAACACGGGCATCAACACCGGCGGCGTCGATGTCCGCGATCTGAGCGACGTGACGAGGATGTTCCTCTCTTTCATGATGTGGGTCGGGCGCCTGGAAGTGGTGCTGGCGCTGCTGCTGTTCACAAGAACGTTCTGGGTCGATCTGATATCCGATCTGCGGGGGACCCTGCAGACCGCGGGGAAAGGGAGGAACTGATCAGCCGAACACCCTGCACATCTCCAATATCTTGAATGCAGCGGGGTTGCCGGGTTCCTTCTCGTTGATCGCGCCGGCGATGATCTTAGCTTCCTTGAACTTCTTTTTTTCGATCAGGCAGTAAGCGAGTATCTCCATCGCCGCCGTGTTGTCCGGGTCCGCCTTGACAGCCTTGGATGCGTAAGCGCCGGCGCTTGCGGTCTTCCCCTCTATCCATAAGCAGAATGAGGCAAGGGTATCGGCGTCCGGCGATGACTTGTTCTTTTTCAGGTTGTCCTTCACGAACCTTTCCGCTTCCTTGGGTCGGCCCGCGGCGTATAATGCCGAGCAGTAGCACCTCTGCACGCTCAAGACATCCGGGGCTTCCGCAAGCAGTTCCTCCGCCAGCTTTACGGCGCGACCATGCTCTTTGCAATGGGATACGGAGGCGATCATCACTGCCGTGTCTTCCAGAGTAGGCTCGGCCAACTGTCCGTATGCCGCTGAGACTTCCGCATATCTTGCCAGATCAAAGAGTGTGCGCATCCTTTCCCTGACGGCCTCGCCGCCGTCGGCGGGTGAGAGGACCTTCTCCGCCTCAACAGGAAATCCGACCCCCCGAAGACCTTTGGCAACTTCGACCCTGTCCCCGTCCCGGACCTTGCCGGATATCGCCGCGGCGAGGGTGTGGGCGGAGTCTCCGTCCTCGATGACCTTCAGCAGAGATACGCAGGTGAGCAGCGTGAACGGATCGTCGGAAAAATGGTCTGCCATCATCAATATCTGCTGGGATGCCAAATCGGCGTTCCCTGCCTTTATGTTGGACTGTATCTCTTTCAACGCCTTCTCTTTGTCCATCTGCGTTCATATCTCCTTTTCAGAGATAAAGATTAGGCCCGGCGCCGGGCCCGGGGTTTGACGGGTCTGCGGGAGGCCGCAGACCCGGGTTGATGTTTTGGTCAGCGGTGTTCGATCATCATATCGTCGACGACCTCTTTCCCGGGTATGACGTATCTTCCGTCGGGGCCGGGGGTAATGACCTTCCACTTCCCTTCCTCTCCAACCCTGTAAGAGATCGTCCCGGAAGTTCCGCCGTCCACCGAGAAGACGTACGCCCTCTTTCTGCGGGCCTTATCCTTCCCCGTTATCGGCACTGACGACACGATGGTCACGTCGTACTTCCTGCGGAAGAAGAACGCCCACAAGAAGAAGAACGCAGCCGCCGCGGCGACCACGATCAAGACCGCCAGAGTCGTCGTGTCCATGCCGCCGTTGCCGTCCCCGCCGCCGCTCCCGGAGGAGAGGGAGAAATACAGGCTCAGACTGATGGAGCTGCCGACGCTGTCGAACGATATTTCGGACGACGTGTACGTTGAGGACGACGTCCTCCATTCTCTGAACGCATATCCGTCGTCCGCATACGCCCTCACGGTGACGGACCAGCCTTCTTTCAGGGGGACCTGGGTCGAATACGCTGCGAAACTTCCTCCGTTCACGCTGTATTCGGCGTGACC
Organism: Candidatus Methanoplasma sp.; assembly: GCA_031283015.1. Taxonomy (GTDB): domain Archaea; phylum Thermoplasmatota; class Thermoplasmata; order Methanomassiliicoccales; family Methanomethylophilaceae; genus Methanoplasma. The sequence continues at coordinate 10,637 of JAITCQ010000057.1, read as the reverse complement.
CTTCCCTTCGACGACCGACACAGTGAGCACGATGGATGGAATGATGCTCCTGACCTCTATCGCGCCGTTCCTGTACACGCCGCGGAATGTGTACGATCCCGCATCCGTCTCCTGTTGGGACAGGGTCCTCCCGTCGACGATCACCTCCGTGATCAGATATCCATCCTTCGCGCTGAAGCTGAACGTCCGGCTCGCTCCCTCGGCCACGGTGATCTTCCCGGAGGGGGAGATCGTCGAGCCTGCGTCGGACGACGCCGTGATGACGTAGTATTTGTTCGATGTCTGTCCATCAATGAAGTATGCCGTGAACGTTTCCGCTTCTTCGGTCTCGGGCATCTGAAGACCCGTCGTGAACGGATCCGTTCCGACTACCGTTTCGGCAGAATCCTCCCACCTTTCGAAGATCTTGCCCGGGATATCCCCCGCACGGACGGAAAGCATCTCCCACCTCAGCATCAGGAACTGTTCGGTGTACAGCGTCTCTTTCGGGATGATATCGGCCAGGGCCGGGGTTACGGTATATGTGATGATGGAACCGGATGGGTCCGAGATCAGGGTGACCGCCACGATGTCGCTGAGTGCGGCGAACATCGCCGTGAAGGTGACCTCTTGGCTGTATCCCGACATGTCAATGGGACCTGACGTTGCCGCATTCGACGCTATCCAATAGTCGGGGTCCCGCCATCTTACGAAGTCGCTGCCCGCATGAGAAACGGTCGTCTTGATCATCAGGGACTCGCTCTTGCTCATGAGGAACGGCGCGGTGTACGGGGTCTCTCTGAGCGGACCTATTGTGTAGAAGAGGTCCGCTCCAGAGGGATCGGACTCCAAGGCTACGACCACGATGCTGCCGGCTGCGGCGAACACCGCCGTGAACGTTACCGACGAGCCGTATCTGGACGGGTCTATTTCCCCTGTTGATGCCAACTCCGATATTATATTCCCGTCGTGGTCCTGCCATCTCAAGAAACCGAATCCAGACGGAGCCGATGCCGTCATCGACACTGCATCTCCCGAGATAGCAACAAAGGAGTGAGTGTACGGGAACGCCCCACCATCCAGGATGTATTCCAGGTCGGCGTTAGCTCCTCCTGTCTGAGCGAGGGTTATATTGATTAAGTCAGAGGACAAGGCGTATATCGCCGTATACGAGACTGTCGTTCCTGTCAAAGGCATAGATACTGACATCTCGGCAGAACTGCCGATCGGTATGCCCTGGCTTTCCCATCTTGCGAAACTGTTGTCAGAGTATGAGTCAGCGGCGCGGATGATCAGGGATTCGTACCTACCCACCTGGAACTGCGAAGAGAACAATACCTCATTCAGCGACCCTACTGCATAGTAAAGTTCCGCTCCCGTGGGATCGGAGGCCAGGGTCACCGTTATTACATCGCCGGCCGCGGCGAACATCGCTGTGAATGACACAGACGAGCCGTATTCGGACAGGTCCACCGCGGTGGATGCGGATATTGATATTGTTCCACCATCATGGTCGTGCCATCTCAAGAACCCGAACCCCGGAGGCACAGATGCGGTGATCGATACCGCATCGCTCCCCAGAACGTTGAACGGTGTCGAGTAAATGAACGCCGCACCGTTCAGAGAGAATCCCAGGTCAGCGTTCGCCTCTCCCGTCTGGTAAAGGGTTATGTTGACCAGGTCTGAGGATGAGGCGTAGACCGCTGTATATGATACCTCTGTGCCGGTCTGGGGCATAGATATACCAGAGACTACGGCCGAAATGCTCATTGGTTTGCCCTGGGTTTCCCATCTCACAAAGACATCCGGGTCATTCGTGGAGGATGCGCGGATGCTTAGGGATTCGTCCCTTTTCATGGGGAAGTGTGCGGTGTATTTGGCTTCGTTCAAAGATCCTATGGTATAATATAGGTCTGCTCCGACAGGGGCAGACAGCAAAGTGACCTCCACTTTGCCGCCGGGGGCGGAGAATATCGCTGTGAAAGTGACCTCCGAGCCGTCGTACGGGGAGAGATCAATATCGCCGGTCTGTATGTCAGTGGATATCACTCCGCCGATATCGTCCTGCCATCTGATGAACTCATATATGCCTATGTTGGAAGCATATGTTGAGACCACGTCGGTCCTGAGCACGGCGAATGGGTCCGAGTACTGGAAGTCGGCGCCGTTCACGGTGTACATGAGCGTAGCCCTGGCCCCGAGTATCTGACTAAGATTTATTGTGATCATGTCGCCGGGCAGGGCGTAGACTGCCGTGTATGAAGCTGTCGTTCCTGTTGAAGGCAGAGATATATTAGATCGGATCGGATTTGTACCTATTATGACATTGGGGCTGCCGGTGGAGTCTTCCCATCTTACAAAGTTACGGTCGCCGTATGAAGAAGACGCCCCAATCTCGATGATTTCCGATCTTTCCGCCGGGACTGGTTCTGTATACACGGCCTCTGCGAGGGACCCTATTTTGTAGTAGAGTTCTGCCCCCGTCGGGTCGGAGTTCAGGGTGACCATGATCCTGTCGCCAGCCAGAGAGAACACTGCAGTGAAGGTTACGTTGTGACCGTAATCTGACAGGTCTATCGGGTCGGATGATGCAGATGTGGACAATATATTGCCTTCCGAATCCTGCCACCTTATGAACTCGAACCCGTTAGGCACTGATGCCATTACCGCGACCTTATCGTCGGTCTTGGAAAGAGTAAATGGGGCAGAATATGATATTGCCGCGCCGTCGTTGACGGAATACTCGAAGGTCGCCCCCGTGCCCCCCCTACTATCGATGGATATCTTAACCGCATCTGCGGCCGACATGTAGACCGCTGTGTATGAGGCTGTTGTGCCGGAAGAAGGCATGGATATGTTGGACGCTGCGGGGGAGTTGCTTATCGTGCTGCCGGGGCTGCCTGCCGTGGTGTCCTCCCACCTGAGGAAACCGCCCCCGTCATACGAGGATGACGCTCTCAAGTTCAGGAGTTCGTTCCTTGCCATCCCAAAGGGTGCGGAATATTGGGCCTCTGCAAGGGACCCTATGGTGTAATACAAAGTCGCCTCATCGGGATCGGAAAGAAGGGTCACGGTCACCCTTTCACCGGTCGTTGTGAACATTGCTGTGAAGGTCACCGCTGAAGCGTACAGCGATAAAGACACTGCCTCGGTCGTTGCCGTCGTCGATATCACTCTGCCAGCAGGGTCCCGCCATCTTAGGAATTCATACCCCGACGGCTCAGATGTTCTTATGACGATCTGATCGCTCTTGCTGACCGTGATGATCCCGTTCGTGACGTTGACGAACGAACCCGCTCCTATCTTAAAGCTGAACACCGGATTCGCGACCAAAGGTGACGACGTGAGAGTTATGTCCAACAGATCGTTGGCGAACTTCGCAGTCAGGTTCCGGACGGATCCGCCTGTGGCTAGGTCGGACATCAGATGTTCGGCGGCCCCTGACAGATACTCGCCCCCTTCCATCCATCTTATGAACGTGTATAGCGACGAATCATAGGTCGCCGCCGGGTCCGTATTGATGTAAACGATATCGTTCTTGCCGACAACCAGTGTGTTGCCTGACACGGTTCCATAAGAAGCCGGAAGGGTCCCCGGACCCGTTGCCGATTTAAAGTAGTACTTCACATCGATCGCCGCCGGGTCTGATGAGAGATTTATGGTTACCGCATCGGCGGCGGTCACAAATCTTGCTGTGTATTCTTTATCATCGATATTAGTGTCCGGTATGTTGAACGACGGCGTGTTGATGCAGGTCCCATCCCCATACCAGTTGGCAAAGACCGCACCGACCGGTGCCGTAGCGGATACCGAAACCCCTTTGCCGATAGGTATGTTCATGCCGTCGGCCCCCGAATCATAGATGAACGTTTTCCCATCATATACGACTGTCGCGGAGCCTGTGCCAGTGTTCAGTTTAAGGTTCCACGTGTCGGCTTCCGGCGCGAACGTGACGGTCTCGTTGACATCTATATTGCCGTTGCTCAAAACATCTATACTTTCCATGGTGGAATTGATCTTTCCGGCCCATGATACAAAGGCTCCGTTGGTCAATTTTTTCTGGGTCAGAGTGATGACCTTCCCATTTTCTGTATCAATATATCCTCCGGTCCCGGTCAGCTTCCCACTTGCGCCGTCCTGAACCGAATATTCGACCTCGCCGTAGTCCCCGCCGACGATGGTCAGATAGAGGGTGTATCCATTCCTGAAATCGACAGATGCACCGGGCGCGCTCATCTGTGCCCCGGTCTTTGTTATCGGGCTGTTATAGTATCCTGCCAACTCGAAAGACATCTCCTCCGTAGCGAGCGAAGTGATGATCGCCATCGCCTTCCCGGCCCTGTCAAGGCCGGAAAGAATGTCCAGCGGCTCGGCTATGCCAAGGGACGCCGGCAGCGTGGCCTTGACCGCGCCAGCCGAATTGGGAACGGCTGTGAACTGTATTTTGTTACCGGCAGGCTGGTTGCTCTGCTGAAGCAGATCTTCTTGCGGAAGGAAGACGAATGTATTATCTCCAACTACGACGGGTCTTCCAAAAGATGCTTTTGAGATTACACGCATATCTTTCCCATATATGAGTACCGTGCCGCCCGCCGTCGCACTGCCGCCGCCTATGGAGCTATTGGATAATACGTTAACTGTGCTGCCTGTAATGGTGACCGTGCCGCCATTGGCGTTATAACCGCCGCCGATGGCTGCGGCTTGGTTCGCGGCGGAAACTTTGATGTCGCTGTTGGTGATGGTTATGATTCCCCCGCTGCCACCGGGACGGCCGCTGGCAGGGCCGCCGCCACCGATGCCTGCGGCGCCTGCGCCGCCGATCGCATAGACCTCGCTGTCGGTGATGGTGATCGTGCCGCCAGTGCCTCCGGAGCCGCCACCAATGCCTGCCCCACCATAGTTGGTGGAGTCACTGCCATTTGCAGAGATTTTGCCGCCGGTGATAGTGATTGTTTCGCTTTTTCCACCGTAACCGCCACCAATGCCTGCGCCTCCCATCGAATGAACAAATGCAATTATTTCGCCGCCGGTGATGGTGATTATTCCGCTGTCACCGCCGCGACCGCCGCCGATGCCCGCCCCTTGAGCACCATTCGCGTCAATTTTGCCGCCGTTGATAGTGATTATTCCGCCGCTTTGGTTGTATCTGCCACCAATGCCTGCGCCAAAGTAAGAGGCATACGCAGTTATATCTCCATCGTTGATAATGATCTCCCCGGCGTTGATGCCTGGTTCATTCTCGGTGCCCTTCGCTTCAATTGTACCGCCGTTGATGGTTAACGTGCCGCCGGTGGCGATGCCTGGAGCCCAATGGTCGCTAATCGCTGTTATTTTACCTTTGTTAATCGTGATCGAACCGCTGCTGCCAAAGTTTTCGCTTATTCCGAGACCCGCGCCGCGGTTGCCGCCGTTTGCTACGATCGTGCCGCCGTTGATGGTTATCGTGCCGCTGGCACCACCGTTGCCGCCGCCTATGGCTGCTCCGCCTCTTTCATAGTTGCTAGTCGAGCCCCGGTTGCCGCCGGTTGCTGTGATGTTGCCGCCGTTGATGGTTATCGTGCCGCCGTCGGCACCTTTGCCGCCACCGATTCCTGCGCTGTTGTCGCCGCCCGTTGCTACTACTCTACCTACTCTGGTTATCTGCGGCTGCTCATATAAGGTCAGGCTGTCCGTTCCGGTGACTCTGATCCCCGGACCAGAGGGATTGTAAACAAACTCAGCCGATGCAGATAAAATGCTCGATTCCCCGAGGATGATGTGGACATCGCCGCTTATGATGAGCGTGTTACTAAGGTAGATATATTTGGATGGAGAAATAAGATACCATCCGGTCGTCAGTGTCCTGTTGGCAGGGATGTCCGCGAGGGTTTCGATCACTGTTACCTCGCTGTTATCCTTGTATTTTGTGATCCCGTTCTCGTCGATATACGGGATGTCGTCCGCCGCATCCGTGTCGGACGATGACGGGATGAACAATAACAAAGTGACTGCAAGCAAGACCGCCACCGATAAGATGGCCATATATGTCCGGCTACCCGGACCGATCGTTCTTTTCAAGACATATTCCCCCTTCTGGAATTTATTATTTAAAATGCATCTGCCTATGCGTATAAAATAGTCTCTATATTTTATATAAAAATATATACCAGTCGGCAGATTTGTTAATCCGCCGCTTGCGCGTTCAGAGTTTTCAGATCACTCTGAACAATGTCTGTTCCCGAGCCGCGCTGCTCTAAAGCTCAAATACCTTCAAACCGTTTACGGGTCGTTATGATGCTCAAAGGATTCTCCATATACGGCCTGTTCGGCGAATATGACTACGATGTCAGTCTAAGCGGCGGTTACGTTACGTTCATCCACTCGCTCAACGGGTACGGGAAATCCACCATCATGAAACTCATCTACGACATCCTCAGAGGGAACATCGACGACGTGAAGGGCGTCAACTTCAAAAGGATCGACCTGAAGTTCGCCGACGGCAGCTCCCTCATCCTGGAGAACGAAGGAGAGGTCCCGTTGATACAGATGCAGAAGAACGAGATCGAAGAGGAGATCTCCGTCGAGGAGATGAGGAACATCCTGGAGGTCCTCTACATCTCCCCGGACAGGTCCGTGGTCTCCGCCGGGGACGAGATCAGACCGGCGCTTGAAACGTACACGAAGATGCTGGCCGAAAAACTCAGGGACGCCAAGGAGAACAGCCGTCTCGCGGACATTCCCAAACAGGGAAGGAAAGCATACACAGACGCCGAACTGGAATTCTGGAGCAAGGACCTCAAGGCCAAACTCGATTTCATCAAACGCGCGGGGATCGAACCGGACATACCCGCGGGATACAGGTTCCCGCCGTCAAGGTTCGAGATCATGAGATACAGGCAGGATTACGAGGACCTTGCGTTCTCCGCGGAGGAATATGTCAAAAGGAACTACGATCTCTCGGAGTCCGCCATCGTTTATGTGGATATAGTGAACGACCTCTTTGTGAACAAGAACATATACATCAACGAAAGCAACATCCTGAGCGTAAGGATGGACAACGGCGCCGCCCTGCCGCTCAGCAAACTATCCTCGGGGGAGAAGCAGATCCTAGTTATGTTCTACCTCATTCTTTTCGAGGCCGGGAACGGATCGCTCGTCATCATAGACGAGCCGGAGATATCCCTGCACGTGGCGTGGCAGCAGCGTCTCGGAAAGACGTTCTCGGACATCGCCAGGCTCCGCGGGCTGCACGCGATAGTCGCCACCCACTCCCCTCAGGTGATACATGACAACTGGGACCTGTCTGTTGAGCTGAGGATGGAAGATGATAGGTGACCTGACGTCCTCGGACATCGCCAACAGCATCTCCATGCTGAGGTCCTCCCACAAAGGTCCGATCGTGGTGGTCGAAGGCGTGACCGACGGCAGGTTGTACGGCAAATTCATAGACCGGGACGAAACGAAGATAATCACCGCATTCTCCAAGGACAATGTCAGAAGGTCGGTGAACGAGGTCTGGGGGAGAAGGGGCGACAAGAAGGTCATAGGGATCATGGACGCCGATCTCGACAGGCTTTGCGGCAAGACGTACAGCCCGCCGCTGTTCCTTTCCGACAAAAGGGATCTGGAATCGATGATCATGAGCACCGGCGCGCTTGAGGACGTCCTCACCGAATACTCCGACCCGGAACTGCTGGAGAGCTTCGAGGAGAAATACGGGAAGGTAAGGGATATCCTGGCAAGATCCGCATATCCCGTCGGCCTGCTGATGTTTATCTCCGCAAGGGAAAGGATAGGGCTTAGCTTCAAGAACCTTGACCATTCCGCATTCATACACAGGAAGACGCTGGCGATCGACATACGGAAGATGATCGACGAGGTGTTCTCCCAGTCGCTGAACAAAGGCGCCGGAAAGAAAGAGCTTGCGGACATGATAGCGGAGGAAGAGGAATCGCTGAACGATCCGTGGAACGCCGTCCGGGGCCACGACGCGGCCGCCGTGTTGGTGATAGGTCTGTCGGAGACATTCGGCTCATACAACAGCGCCGGCATGAACGAAGGCCGGGTCACCGGCGCGCTGAGGTTGGCGTTCGGCCTCGATTACTTTGTGAGGACAGACCTGTATAGAGACATAACGAAATGGTCCCAGAGGAACAACTTCACCCTGTGGGTCACTCAGAAATGAGGTCCTCTCTCTTCATGCCCTCGGACGTCTCTATAAGCTTCTGTACCCTGCGGTCGCATTCGTCCAGTATCTTCCTGCAGCGCTCCCTCAGCACTATCGCCCTTTCGTATATCTCCAGCGCCTTGTCGAGGTCCAGATTCCCGTTCTCCAGCTCGCTGACCAGTTGTTCGAGGGTCTTCAGGCTCTCTTCGAATGTCATTTCCTCTGCGTTCATCGTCTCATCTCCACTTTCTTTACCTCTGCCTCTGCCTTTCCGTCCTTCATCGTTATGCCGATGTTCGTTCCCGCCCCCACCTGTCCGAAGGAAGTGATCGCCCTGCCGTCTTCGTCGGTGACGAGCGCGTATCCCCTGTCCAGCACCTTCATCGGGTTGACGCTCTCCAGCCTTTCGGAGAATCTTCGGAGGTCCTTTCCGTTGTTTTCGACCATCCTCTGAACACGCGCGTCCACCGCCGAGTCCGCTCTTATGAACCTTCTGCGCACAGCCTCCGTCCTGTATCTGAGGGCAGAGTCCATCCGCGAATGGAGTTCATCCAGCCTCATATTGTGCATCGAGACCCTCTGCTCCGCGCGTTTCGGGGCAAGCTTCGAATCCGCCGCTTTGAAACGATAGTGCATCCTTTCCAATACTCCCGACAGCGCCCTGTTCACCCTTAACATATCCGTATCCAGATGTCTTATCAATTCCCTGCGGTCCCGCAGCGCGAGTTCCGCCGCTCCGGTGGGCGTCGGAGCCCTGACGTCCGCCGCCAGATCGGCGATCGTGAAGTCCGTCTCGTGGCCGACGGCGGAGATGACCGGCGCCTCCGACGCTGCTATCGCCCTCGCGACGATCTCCTCGTTGAATGCCCACAGGTCCTCTATCGATCCTCCCCCTCTTCCCACAATGAGTACGTCGGCACCCTCCTTGTTGAGGGCTTTGATCCCTTTGACGATGGATTCCGCCGCACCTTCGCCCTGCACCTGAGCCGGATACAGCAGGATGTCGGCGGGGAACAGCCTTCCAGACGTGGTGATTATATCGTGTATCACCGCGCCGGCGGGGGAGGTCACCACCCCGATCACCTTGGGATAGAGTGGGAGCGGGCGTTTTCTCGCGGGGTCGAACAGCCCCTCGGCCTCTAGCTTCTTCTTCAGCGCTTCGTACGCCAGATACAGGTCGCCGACGCCGGACCGCTGCATGGTCTCCGCGATGAATTGATAGGCCCCCCTCTCCACATACAGGTCCACCCTCCCGAAGGCGGTCACCTTCATGTTGTCCTCCGGTTCGAAATCTATTCGTCCCCGGGAATTTTTGAACATCACGCCGCGGATCTCGCTGGCGCTGTCCTTGAGCGTGAAATAGTAGTGTCCGGACGGGTACTTCTTGAGGTTTGACAGCTCCCCCGTGACCCAAACGTCTTTGACCAGAGGGGACTCCGAAAGGATGGACCTCACCCTTGTGTTGAGCTGGGTCACCGTCATCGTCTCTGCCATGAAATCCCCATGCGCATCCGCTTTAATCAATCTGCCGTTCCGTGCGGACGATCGCGATCTTCGCTCAAACCGGGCTGTATGTTCCGATTAAATACAACCCCGCGCATACCACGTCCATGGACATGGAGACCGTAAAAGGGCTTGTGGACCCGGAGATGCACGGCTGGCTGGACAACATCCACGAGATGTGCAACGCTCCCTACGCCGTCAACAACGGCATAGAACTTGTCAGTGCGCGTAAGAATGTGGTGATCATGAGAAAAAAGGTCTTTCCTCATGACCTCAACAGCAACGGCGTGGTGCACGGCGCGACCTCGTTCGGTCTTATCGATCATACTTTTGCGGTCATATGCAACATGGATTACCGAACGGTGGGCCTGTCCTGCAATATCGTCTACCACCGCCCGTGCTTCGGAGGCGTGCTGGAGGCGGAAGCGGTAGTCATCAACGAGTCGAGATCGCTCGTGACCGTCGGCGTGTCCCTCCGCTGTGAGGATAAGCTGATCGCGACGGCGACCGCGGTGGGTTTCAAAGCCGAGAGGCCGAAGAAATGAGTTTGAAGAAATGCCCCGGCTGCGGGGAGTACGTTCAAAGCAACAGCCTGACCTGCCCCAAATGTTTCAGGGAGGTCCCCCGAGAACCCGCCGGGAGTCCGGAACGCTCGAACAACGGAAATAAAAAACCGAGAAAGGTCTCGGAGGCCGCCGTGCTGCTTGCCCTCATTCCGCCGTTCGTCGGCCTATTGGGGCTCGGGCTGATCTACCTTCACCCGAAAGAAAGGAAGGGCTACTGGTTCCTCGCCGCCGGGCTTTTGATGTTCCTTCCTATTCTGGCACTGTTCTTCCTGATGCGGGAGTCCGGCTTCTTCTCGGCGGTCCTGCTGTTCTTGCTGCTCATCATAATATTGCTGATCTACATCTCCGCGGCAGCGGCGGCTTTGATCGAGACGATCCTTGGTCCGGTCCTGAGGATCGTCCGGTTTTAATATTTGCCTTTGGACCTCATGTATATCATGAGC